>JACXUW010000420.1 GCA_014763705.1 Micrococcales bacterium
GGCGGCGATGTTGTTGATGGCCTCCCAGGCCATGCCGCCGGTCAGCGCACCGTCGCCGATGACGGCGACCGTGTGCCGGTTGCGCTCGCCGCGCACGACGCGGCCCGCGGCGATGCCGTGCGCCCACGAGAGGGAGGTCGAGGCGTGCGAGTTCTCGACGACGTCGTGCGGCGACTCGGCCCGGCTCGGGTAGCCGGACAGACCACCCTCGGTGCGCAGGCCGGAGAAGTCGTGCCGCCCGGTGAGCAGCTTGTGCACGTAGGACTGGTGGCCGGTGTCGAAGACGATCGCGTCGTGGGGGCTGTCGAAGACCCGGTGGAGGGCGATGGTCAGCTCGACGACACCGAGGTTCGGCCCGAGGTGCCCGCCGGTGCGCGAGACCTGCTCGACGAGGAAGGAGCGGATCTCTTCGGCGAGCGCGGGCAGCTGCGCCGCCGGGAGTGCCTTGAGGTCGCGCGGACCGCCGATCCGTTCCAGCAGGCTCACCGCGCCTACCTCCTCGTGGTCTCTCGGGTCCGGGCGAACCATCCGAGTCTAGGCGCTGCGACGGGTCGGCCCCGTACCCCGTGGGGGCACCTCCCGAGGTCTCCCCCACGGTCCTCACCCTCTCCTCACGCGGCGGCCGGCTCGTGCCCTCAGAGCCGGGGGACGAACTCGAGGCCGCGCAGGCCGTCGAGGAGCAGCCCCGCGGCCCGGCGCGCGGCGACGAGCCGGACCCCCTCGCACTCCAGGTCGGCGAGCACCTGGGTGACGCCCTCGGGCCCGATGTCGTCGACGAGGGCGACCCGCACCTCGCGGTAGGAGGAGCGCATCGCCTCGAGCTGGGCGTCGAGGTGGCGCACGGCGAGCCAGGCGAGCGCGACCGGGTGCCGGCGCCACGCCGGGTAGAGCCGGTAGTCGGGCGGGCAGTGGTCGAGGAGCCAGCCGACCGCGCGCTGCTCCCAGCCGCGGGCGCCCGGCGGGGGCACCCCCTGGGGCCACCCCGGCGGGCCCCCCGCGCCGGTGGCGCCGGCCGTCGAGCGCTGCCGCACCGGGGCACCCGGCGTCGGGGCGCGGAGCGGCGGACCCCCGGCCGGCCCCGCGTCGTCGAACACGTGTTCGATGATACGCCGACGGGCCACATCGTGGACCACGAGTCATTTGATAATCAGTTGTTATACCTTGGCCAAGCAAACGTGATTTGTTCCGACGCCGCGAGGACCCGATGACCACCACCCACTCCACCACCCCACGCGCCCTCCGGCCGCCACGCACCGGGCGCTCCAACGGGCAGTGGGCGGTCGACGGGCGCGAGCCCCTCAACGCCAACGAGGCGTGGAAGCAGGCCGAGGGCGGGCTCGACGTGCGGCAGCGGATCGAGGAGGTCTACAGCCGCGAGGGCTTCGCCTCCATCCCGCCGGAGGACCTCTCCGGCCGGTTCCGCTGGTGGGGCCTGTACACCCAGCGCCGCCCGGGCATCGACGGCGGGCGCACCACGCAGCTCGACGACACCGAGCTCTCCGACGAGTACTTCATGCTCCGCGTCCGCCTCGACGGCGGCGCGCTCACCCTGGCCCAGCTGCGCGTCCTCGCCGACATCTCGACCGAGTTCGCCCGGGGCACCGCCGACATCAGCGACCGGCAGAACATCCAGTACCACTGGATCCGGGTCGAGGACGTCCCGGAGATCTGGCGGCGCCTGGAGTCGGTCGGGCTGCAGACCACCGAGGCCTGCGGCGACACCCCGCGCGTCGTCCTCGGCAGCCCGCTGGCCGGCATCGCCGCCGACGAGGTGATCGACCCGACCCCCGTCATCGACGAGATCGTCCGCCGCTTCGTCGGCGACCCCGACCTGGCCAACCTGCCGCGCAAGTTCAAGTCGGCGGTCACCGGCCACCCGAGCCTCGACGTCGTCCACGAGATCAACGACGTCTCGCTCGTCGGCGTCGTCCACCCCCGGCTCGGCCCCGGCTACGACCTGTGGGTCGGCGGCGGCCTCTCGACCGCGCCGCGGCTGGCCGAGCGGCTCGGCACCTTCGTCACCGAGGACCGCGCCGCCGAGGTGTGGCACGGCGTGGTGCGCATCTTCCGCGACCACGGCTACCGCCGGCTGCGCACCAAGGCCCGGCTGAAGTTCCTCCTCGCCGAGTGGGGCCCCGTCGAGTTCCGGCGGGTCCTCGAGGAGGACTACCTCGGGTACGCGCTCCCGGACGGCCCTCCCCCACCGCGCGCGGCGACGCCCGGCGACCACGTCGGCGTCCACCGGCAGAAGGACGGCAACCACTACGTCGGCGCGGCCCCGGTCGTCGGCCGGGTCAGCGGCGAGGTCCTCGCGGGGCTCGCCGACCTCATGGCCGCCGCCGGCACCGACCGGCTCCGGCTGACGCCGCACCAGAAGCTCGTCGTCCTCGACGTCCCCCCGGAGCGCCTCGACGCCGTCGTCGACGGACTCGAGGAGCTCGGGCTCTCGGTCTCCCCCAACCCGTTCCGCCGCAGCACCATCGCCTGCACCGGCATCGAGTACTGCAAGCTGGCCATCGTCGAGACCAAGGCGTCCGCGGCGTCGGCCATCGCCGAGCTCGAGCAGCGCCTCGCCGACGTCACCGGCGACCTCGACACCCCGATCTCGTTGCACGTCAACGGGTGCCCGAACTCGTGCGCCCGCATCCAGGTCGCCGACATCGGCCTCAAGGGCCAGCTCGTGACGATCGACGGCGTGCAGCGACCCGGCTTCCAGGTGCACCTCGGCGGCGGGCTCGCCTCCGCCGACCGCGAGGAGGCCGGCCTCGGCCGCACCGTCCGCGGCCTCCGGGTGACCACCGACGACCTGCCCGACCTCGTCGAGCGGCTCGTCCGCCGCTTCCTCGCCCAGCGCAACGCCGGCGAGACGTTCTCGAGCTGGGCCCACCGCGTCGACGAGGAGGAGCTGCGATGACCGCCACGACCACCCCGACCACCACCCGCCGCGACCCGGAGGTGCTCAGCGCGCTGGCCGCCGAGGGCGCCCGCGAGCTCGGCGCCGACGCGAGTGCCGACGACGTCGCCGCCTGGGCCGCCCGGACCTTCCCCGGCAGCCTGGCCG
>JACXUW010000421.1 GCA_014763705.1 Micrococcales bacterium
CCCCACCGGCACCCCGCGCCACCGGCGCTTCACCCCACCGGCACCGTGCGTATCGGGTCACCCGATACGCCGGCGCTTCACCCCGGAACCGTTCCCGGGTGAAGCGACGGGTTGTCGGGTCAGCCCGGCCTCAGGCAAGGTCGAGGGCGTTGTCGTCGAGGATCGGCGGCGAGACCCGCTCGGGCGCCGGCGCCTCGACGTCGACCTCCGAGTGCGCACCGCAGCCGTGGTCGAGGCTGACGACCGAGCCGTCGGACGGGGACCACTCGTTGGCGCAGACCCCGAAGACCGCGCGCAGCGCGCCGGCCATCGGGAGGAAGTAGCCGCACGAGGAGCACGCCGCCGAGGCCTTGGCCGCGACCGGCGCGGACGGGCCGTGCTCGCCGTCGTACCAGCGCCGGGCGGCGACGTCGCGGCCCTCGGCGGACAGCACGCGCGGGCGGCCGAGGCCCAGCTCCCAGAGGGCGACGGCGTCGACGTCGTCGTCGCCGGTGGCCTCCCAGCCGGCCTCGAGCAGCGGGTCGGCGTCGACGTACGGCGTGACGTCACCGGGTCCGAGGTCGCCGGGCGCCAGGCGCGAGGCGTAGGGCACCCACGAGGGGCTGAGCAGCGCGCCGTCGCCGGGCACCAGGTCGGTCTCGCAGACGGTGACCGTCTTCGAGCGGGCCACGCGCGCCACCGAGACCGCCCAGCGCCAGCCGCGGTAGGCGGTGGCCGAGCAGGCGAAGTAGTGGGTCGCGAGCCGTTCGTCGACCATCTCCATGCCGAGGTGCTCGCCGACGCTGCCCGGCTCGGACACCTCGGCGAGGGCGGCGCGGGCGACGTCGACGGCGCCGCGGAGGGTGGCGTCGGGACGGACGACGGTGGCGGTCGCCATCAGAGCTCGAGGTCGCCGGCGACGGCCCGCAGGACCTGCGCGACCTTGTTGCCGTGCTGCTTGTCCGGGTAGTGACCGCGGCGCAGCGACTCGGAGACGGAGTCGAGGAGCTTGATGACGTCCTCGACGATGACGACCATCTCGTCGGCGGGCTTGCGGTCGCGGACCTTGCGCCCGGTGGAGACCGACGGCGCGGGGTCGAGGAGGCGCACGGCCATCGCCTGGGCGCCACGGCGGCCCTCGGCGATGCTGAACTCGATGCGCTGACCGCCCTTGAGCCCATCGACACCCGAGGGCAACGCGGACGCGGGCACGAAGACGTCACCCTCGCCGGCGTCGCCGGACACGAATCCGAAGCCCTTCGCGGTGTCGAAGAACTTCACCTTGCCAGTCGGCACGGTCCACCTCATCCATCTGGTCAGTCGGGTGGCACCCGGGCGCGGGCACCACCACCAAGGCTATCCGCTGGTCCCGTCGCTCCGCTGCCGGGTTCTGCGGAGGGGACGGCGCGCCGGAATCCCGTCGCGGCCTGTCGGCGGGTCGTGGGAGCGTGTGCCGCATGTCCGAGTCGGTCGAGGTCCCGCAGCACGGGTCGCCGGGCAGCGGGGTCGAGGAGCCGCCGGTCGCCGCCGAGCACCTCACCGCGCGCGGCTTCTGGGCCGCGCTGCCGCCGGCCGGTCGCTGGCTGCTCTCGACGACGGCCGTCTCCACGCTCGGGCGGGGCATGACCCTGCCGTTCACGGTCATCTACATGCACGAGGTCCGCGGGGTCCCCCTCGACGTCGCCGGCCTGCTGATGGGCCTCATCGCGGTCGTCGCGCTCGTCGTCACCGCACCGGTCGGCGTCCTCACCGACCGCCTCGGCGCGCGCCCCGTCGTCGTCGCCGGCCTGGCCGCCCAGGTGCTCGGCGCGGTCGTCATGGCCTTCGCCACCACGGTCCCCGCCCTCGCCGTCGCCGTCACCCTGCTCGGCATCAGCTTCGGCATCGGCTGGCCGGCGTTCAACGCGATGATCGCGAGCCTCGTCGAGGGCCGCCTCCGCACCCAGTACTTCGGCATCAACTTCGCCCTGGTCAACCTCGGCATCGGCATCGGCGGCGTCGTCAGCGGCTTCCTCACCGACGTGGCCCGGCCCGGCACGTTCTCGGCGATCTTCCTCGTCGACGCCGCCTGCGTCCTCGTCCCCGTCGCGGTCCTCCTCGGGCCGCTGCGCCACGTCGCCGGGCGCCCGCTGCCGGCCGACGACGCACCCTCGGGCGGCTCCGGCTACCTGCGCATCCTCCGCCGGCCGGCCGTCCTCTGGATCACGGCGCTCACCTTCATCTCGAGCTTCGTCGGCTACGGGCAGATGGAGGCCGGCTTCCCCGCCTTCGCCCGACAGGTGAGCGAGGTCTCGACCCGCACCATCGGCCTCGCGTTCGCGGCCAACACCGCGGTCATCGTCCTCATGCAGTTCCTCGTGCTGCGGCGCATCGACGGCCACCGCCGCACCCGGGTCTTCCTCGGGCTCGTCGCGCTCTGGGTCCTCGCGTGGAGCCTGCTCGGGGCCACCGGGCTCGTGGCCGGCACGGTCGCGGCGGCAGTGGGCGTCGTCGTCTTCCACGTCTTCTTCGGCCTCGGCGAGACCCTCCTCCAGCCGACGGTGCCGGCCATCGTCAACGACCTCGCGAGCGACCACGACCGGGGCCGCTACAACGCGGCGTCCGCGATGGCCTTCCAGCTCGGCGCCGTCGCCGCCCCGGTCGCCGCCGGCTGGCTCCTCGACCGACGGCTCGGCGGCGTGTTCGTCACGGTGCTGCTCGTCGGGCTCGCCGTCGTCGCGGCGCTGGCGCTGGCCCTCGAGCGCGAGATCACGCCCGAGGTCAACGGCGTGGGCACCCGCTGACCGCGGCCGCCCCCCGGCGGGGAGACGCCCTCGGGTCGACCCGCGCCGGCCCGGCTCTCAGCCGACGACGTTCAGCCGGGTGGCCTTGAGCCCCTGCTTCGCGGCGACGACCCGCACCTGGGCTCCGACCTCGAGCGGCAGTCCGATCCGCGACGAGGCGACCGGCCCGGTGAGGTCGTAGGTGGCCTCGAACCCGTCGGAGCTCTTGACGGTGACGGACTTCGACTGCGTGTAGGCCGTCACCTCACCGACCTGGACGACCATGACGACCGGCGAGCCGGACGCCGAGGT
>JACXUW010000422.1 GCA_014763705.1 Micrococcales bacterium
GCGCAGGGCGAGGTCGACGCCGTCCGCGGTGGCCGTGGCGCAGTCCCCGCCGTCGAGCGGCCGCTCGAGGAGGTCGGTGACGACGACGTCACGGTGGGTGAATGAGGCCGTGACCCGGGTCGACGTCCGCGCCCCGAAGGCCTCGTAGAGACGCACGACGACGTCGCGGGTGCCGTCGTCGGCCAGCTTGACGGCCTCGACGACCACCCCGTCGTGGTCGACCCGGACCAGTGGCTCGACCGCGGCGCCCGAGCCCCGCACCCGACGCCCGGGGAGGTTGACCCGGTAGCCCTCGCGGACGGCCTCCGGGATGCCGGCGCCGGGCACGAGGGCGTAGGTCATCCGGTGGGTGCCGAGGTCGGCACCCGGGTCGGGGCTCTGCGGCGCCCGCAACAACGACAGGCGGACGACCGAGGACGTGCCGCCCCCGGCGCGCTCGGCACGGGTCACGTCGTGGCCGTAGGTGGAGTCGTTGACGACGGCGGCGCCGAACCCCGGCTCGCCGACGTGCACCCACCGGTGGGCGCACACCTCGAACCGGGCTGCGTCCCAGCTCGTGTTGGCGTGCGTCGGCCGGTGCACGTGACCGAACTGCACCTCGCAGGCCACCCGCTGGGTGCTCACGTCGAGGTCGAAGGCCGCCTTGAGCAGCTTCTCGCGCTCCTGCCAGTCGACCTCGGTCGCGACGTCCACCCGCGCCTCCCCCGACGGCAGGGTCACGTGCTGCTCGACGCGGGAGGCGCCGACGGTCCGCACGATCCGCAGGCCCCCGTCGACCGCCTCGAGCGACCCGCCGTCGCCGAGTCCGACGAGGTCGGTGACGCTGCGCCGGTAGTAGGAGTCGACGTCCCACGCGTCGAAGCGGACCGGGGTGTCGGCGTGCAGCTGGAGCAGGTTGCCCCGCGACCCGGGGGCCAGCGCCTCCCGCCCGGTCGCGACGTCGAGCACCGAGGTGAGCAGACCGTCGGCGTCGACGAGCGCGGTGACCAGCCCGTTGGCCAGCCGCCACCCCTCATCGTCCCGCTCGACCGTGACGGCGGCCGGGCCGTCGGCCGGGTCGTCGACGACCGGCCCCGCCCCGAGCCCGGGCACGCCGTGCCGGGCGTGCGGTGCGGCGTTGAAGACGACCTCCACCTCCCCCGACCCGGCGAGTGCGGCCAGCGCGGCGGCGATCACCTCCTCGAGCTCGGCCGCGACCGCGGCGTACTCCTCCGCGGCCTGCCGGTGCACCCACCCGATGGATGACCCGGGGAGGATGTCGTGGAACTGGTTGAGCAGCACCGTCTTCCACAGGCGGTCGAGACGCTGGAGTGGGTACTCGGCACCAACCCGCACCGCCGCCGTGGCCGCCCACAGCTCGGCCTCGCGCAGCAGGTGCTCGCTGCGGCGGTTGCCGCGCTTGGTCCGCGCCTGGCTGGTGTACGTGCCGCGGTGCATCTCGAGGTAGAGCTCGCCGACCCAGACCGGGGGTTCCTCGTACTCGGCCTCGGCCTGCTCGAAGAACGCGTCGGGGCGCTCCACCTCGACCCGCGCCGACCCGTCGAGGTCACGCAGCCGGGCGGCGCGGGCCAGCATCTCCCGGGTCGGGCCGCCGCCCCCGTCGCCCCAGCCGAAGGGCAGCATCGAGCGGTTGGCCGCGCCCTTGTCGAGGAAGTTGCGCGCGGCGTGCGCGACCTCGGCGCCGCTGACGTCGGAGCCGTAGGTGTCCGCCGACGGGAAGTGCGTGAGCACCCGGGTGCCGTCGAGCCCCTCCCACCGGAAGGTGTGGTGCGGGAAGCGGTTGGTCGTGTTCCACGAGATCTTCTGGGTGAGGAACCACCGCGAGCCGGAGAGTGCCACGAGCTGGGGCAGGGCCGCGGTGTAGCCGAAGGAGTCCGGGAGCCACACCTCCCGGGTCTCGATGCCGAACGCGTCGAGGAAGAAGCGCTTGCCGTGGGTGAGCTGGCGCACCAGCGCCTCGCCGCCCGGCATGTTCGTGTCCGACTCGACCCACATCCCGCCGACCGGCACGAACCGGCCCTCGCGCACCCGCTCGGCGACCCGCTCCCACACCTCGGGCCGGTGCTCGCGCAGCCAGGCGAACTGCTGCGCCGAGCTCATCGCGAAGACGAGCTCGGGGTGGTCGTCCATCAGCGAGGTGACGTTGGCGCAGGTGCGGGCCACCTTGCGGACGGTCTCGCGGGTCGGCCAGAGCCACGCCGAGTCGATGTGGGCGTGGCCGACCGCCGAGAGGCGGTGGGCGCTCGCGCGGGCCGGGACGGCGAGCGCCGGCGCCAGCACGGCCCGGGCGGCCGCGGCGGTGCCGGGCAGGTCGGCGACGTCGAGCCGGTCCATCGCCCGGTCGAGGGCGCGCAGGAGGTCCCAGCGGCGACCGTCCTCGAGCGGCAGCTCGGCCGCGAGCTGGCCGAGGACCTCGAGGTCCTGCTGCAGCTCCCAGACCTCGGTCTCGAAGACGGCGAGCTCAGCACGCGCCACGCGGTAGAGCGGGTCGCGAGGCGCCGTCTCGGGGTCGCCCATCGGGGAGGGCCGGAAGTCGAAGCCGCCGCCCTCGAGGAGCAGGGGGTTCGAGGCGGCCTCGACGTGCAGGTCGACCTCCTCGCCGCCCCGGGCCGCGTCGGTCACCCGGACCCACTGGGTGCGCGGGTGCAGCCCCTTGACGACGGACCCGTCGGGTCGGTACACGAGGCCCTCGGCGTGGAACCCGGTGCGGTCAGGGTCGAACCCGAGGTCGAGGCGCAGGTCGACGACCCGACCGGCGAACCGGTCGGGCACCCTGCCCCGGACGCGGAACCACGAGGTGCCCCAGGGCGGCCCCCAGGCGTCGCCGACGGCGCACGGCGCGTGGGCGGCGGCGAGCCCCTCGGCGACGGGCACCGGCTCCCCGGGCGCGTCCCAGCGCCCCAGCGCCACCGGCTCGGCATCCCCCCAGACGGCGTCCTCGATGCGCTGGAGCGTGCGGGCCAGTTCGACCGCGCCGAGGCTGACCTGCTGGCCGCGTTGGAGATCCGCCCCGATCAGGCCAGCCTGCTAAACTATTTGGGTTATTCCTGGAT
>JACXUW010000423.1 GCA_014763705.1 Micrococcales bacterium
GGGTGGGCGCCTGCGCGAAGCGCTCGACGTGCACGCCGTTCGGGATGATGTAGGTGTCGCCGCCGAGGTGGCGGCGCACCGTGCGGGCGGCGTCCTCGGAGACCGCGATCCGGCCGCGGATCTTCTCCAGCGACGGCCGCAGCAGCGGGTTGGCCGCGTGCATCGCGCGGGAGCGAACCGTCGAGGTGTGGAAGGTGGCGACGACCGGCTCCTCCGCGGCCCACAGCGCCATGAGCGACACCGAGGGCGTCACCGGCTCGTGGAGGTGGACGACGTCGAACCCGCCCGCCTCGAGCCACCGGGTGACCCGGGCCGAGGTGACGGGTCCGAAGGTGAGCCGGGCGACCGAGCCGTTGTAGCGGACCGGGACGGCGCGCCCGCAGGAGGTGAGGTAGGCCGGCAGCTCGGCGTCGTCGTCGGCCGGAGCGAGGACGGAGACCTCGTGGCCCTGGGCGAGGAAGACCTCGGCGAGGTCGCGGACGTGGAACTGCACCCCGCCGGGCACCTCGAACGAGTAGGGGCAGACCATCCCGATCCTCACCGGGCCACCTCCTGCCGGGCGAGTCGCGCCGGGTCGAGGTCGTCGACGAAGACCCGCTGGAGCATGTGCCAGTCGGCGGTGTTCCGGCGGACGACCGCGCCGAGTGCGTCGGCGCACTGCTGGGTCATCGCGACGACCTTCTCGCGGGTGGCGCCGGACGTGGGCACCTCGACCGGCGGGTGGAAGGTGACGACGATGCCCCAGCCGCTCCCCCGTCGCTCGTGGCGGATCGACACCGGGAAGAGCGGGCGGCGCTCGGCGAGGGCGAGGGCGGCCGGCCCCGGGGCCATCCGGGCCGGCAGGCCGCAGAAGTCGACGGTGACGCCGCGCGCGGTGAGGTCGCGGTCGGCGAGCAGCGGGATGAGGCCGGGCCGGCGGGCCGCCTCGCGCAGCGCGGGGAAGACGTCCGGGCCGCCGGTGAGCGGCAGGATGGTCATCCCGAGCCCCTCGCGGAACTCGAGGAACTCGCGGAAGACCTCCTCCGGCTCGAGCCGTTCGGCGACCGTCGTCACCGGCCCGAGGTGGACCGTCCCCCAGGCGCCGGCGAGGTCCCAGTTGCCGAGGTGGCCGAGGAAGCACACGACCGAGCCCCCCGCCTCGAGCACCTCGCGCACCGGGCCGTCCCCCTCGGCCCGCACGCGGGCGGCCAGGTCGGCGGGGCCGAGCTCGGGGAGCCGGAAGGCCTCGCAGTAGTAGCGCAGGTAGGAGCGCATGCCGGCGCGCACGAGGGCGTCGAGCGCGGCGTCGTCGAGCTCGGGGCGGACCCGCGCGTAGTTGGCCCGCATCCGGGACGCCCCGCCCCGGGCGACGGTGAGGTCGGCCACGCGGTCGAAGAGCCCGTACGCGACGCGCTCCGGCATCCGGCGCACCGCCGCCCACCCGAGGCGGTGCCCGGCCAGTGTCGCGGCGTCCGCTGCGGCGCGCGGCAGCCCCCTCACGGCGCGACCAGGGCCTGCCGGCGGACCTCGAGGATCCGCTGCACAACCGTGACGAGGCTGGCCAGCGCGAGCAGGGCGAGGACGGTGCCGAGGAAGACGAGCGGGATGTCGAACCAGCCGGTGAGGCCGGTGGCGACGAGGACCGCGACGAGGCGGTCGGCGCGCTCGGCGATGCCGACGTTCGCCGTCATCCCCAGGCCCTCGGCGCGGGCCTTCGCGTAGGAGACGACGCTGCCGAGGATGAGGCAGGCGAGGGCGAGGGCGGCCATGTAGGAGTTCCCACCGTCGCCGGCGTACCAGAGCACGAGGCCGCCGAAGACCGCGGCGTCGCCGACCCGGTCGAGCGTGGAGTCGAGGTACGCGCCCCAGCTGCTCGACCGGCCGAGCCGGCGGGCCATGATGCCGTCGACGGTGTCGGAGAAGACGAACGCGGTGATGACGAGGGTGCCGAGGAGGAACTGGCCCCGCGGGTAGAAGACGAGCGCGCCCGCCGCGACCCCGACGGTGCCGATGACCGTCACGACGTCGGGGCTGACGCCGAGCCGGATGAGGAGGGAGGCGACCGGGGTCAGCAGCTTCGTGAAGAAGGCGCGGGCGTATCGGTTGAGCATGGTGCGGCCAGCGTAGTGGGCGGCGCGCGGGCACCGTGGAGGCCCGCGGCCGCGCCGGGTGGCGCAGGTCTCCCGGGCCCGCCCGGCGTTCCCCTTGTGCCCGGCCCGCGGGAGGAGTTGATTGGGGCCATGAGCGGAACAGCGGCCCCGAGCGTCACCGACACCACCCGCCTGCGCAACGTGCTCCTCGTCGGACCGAGCGGCGCCGGCACCTCCCGGCTGTTCGACCACGTCGTGGACGCGCTCGCGCCGCGCCGCAGCGCCCGGCCCCGGGGGGAGGCGTCCGGCGGCCTGCGGGTCGCGACCCTCGAGCTCGGGGAGGTGGTGCTCACCGTCCTCGACGCCCCGGGCAACCCCGACTTCGTCGGGCAGGTGAGGGCGGGTCTGCGCGCTGCGGACGCCGCCCTCTTCATCGTCTCGGCCGCGGACGGCGCCGACGCCCGCTCCCGCGCCCTGTGGCACGAGTGCGCCCTCGTGGGGATGCCGCGCGCGGTCGTCGTCACCCAGCTCGACGCCCGCGATGCCGACTTCGAGGCGACGCTCGAGGACTGCCGGGCCCACTTCGGCGCCGGCATCCAGCCGCTCGGCGTGCCGGTGGCCGGGGCCGAGGGGGCCGTCACCTCCATCGCCGACCTGCTGCTCGGCGAGATCCACGACTACGCGGGCGGGCAGCGGACCGTCCGCCCGGCCGGCCCCGAGCACGCCGACGTCTTCGACACCCACCGGCCGGGCCTGGTCGAGGGCATCATCGAGGAGTCCGAGGACCCCGATCTGATGGACCGCTACCTCGCCGGGGAGGAGCTCGACTTCGCGACGCTCGAGCGCGACCTGCTCCAGGCCGTCGCGCACGGCACGTTCCACCCCGTGCTCCCCGTCTCCGGCGAGACCGGCGCCGGTGTCGACGTGCTCCTGCACCTCGTCGAGGCGGCCTTCCCCCACCCCGGCCTGCACCC
>JACXUW010000424.1 GCA_014763705.1 Micrococcales bacterium
GCGGCGGTCCGGGGCAGCCGGCGGTGTAGCAGGATGGCCGCATGACGGCAGCACACGGCATCCGGGTCGGGTACAAGGCGTCGGCGGAGCAGTTCGCGCCGGGTGAGCTCGCGGGGTACGCGGTCCTCGCCGAGGAGCTGGGCCTGGACTCGGTGACCATCTCCGACCACTTCCAGCCGTGGCGGCTCGAGGGCGGGCACGCGCCGAACTCGCTGGCCTGGATGGCGTGGGTGCTGGCGCGCACGGAACGGATCGTGGTCGGCACCTCGGTGATGACCCCGACCTTCCGGTACAACCCGCCGGTCGTCGCCCAGACCTTCGCGACGATGGCCTGCCTCGCGCCCGGGCGGGTCATGCTCGGCGTCGGCACCGGCGAGGCGCTCAACGAGATCGCCGTGGGGTCGGTCGCCGAGGGGGAGTGGCCGGAGTTCAAGGAGCGGTTCGGCCGGCTGCGCGAGGCGGTGACGCTGATGCGGCAGCTGTGGACCGAGCCGCGGGTGACCTTCGAGGGCGAGTACTACCGCACCGAGGACGCCGCGATCTACGACCGCCCGGACGTCCCCGTGCCGGTGTACGTCGCGGCCGGCGGCCCGATGGTCGCCCGGTACGCGGGCCGCCACGGCGACGGCTTCATCTGCACCTCCGGCAAGGGTGAGGAGCTCTACCGCGACCAGCTGGTCCCGGCGGTCTACGAGGGGTTGGACAAGGCCGGCCGCGACCACGCCGAGATCGACCGGATGATCGAGGTCAAGGTGTCCTGGGACCCCGACCCCGAGCGGGCGCTGGAGAACTGCCGGTTCTGGGCGCCGCTGTCGCTCAGCGCGGAGCAGAAGCACTCCATCCACTCCCCGGAGGAGATGGAGCGGGCGGCCGACGAGCTGCCGATCGAGCAGGTCGCCAAGCGGTGGATCGTCGCGTCGCGGCCCGAGGACGTGGTCGAGACGATGCGCTTCTACACCGACCTCGGGTTCGACCACCTCGTGGTCCACGGCCCCGGCCACGACCAGGAGCGGTTCCTGCGCACCTTCACCGAGCAGGTGCTGCCCGGCCTGCGCGAGCTCGAGCCCGCCGCCCGGTGAGCCCGGTGGGCTCCGGGCCCGGGCCGGCGGCCGGGCCGCGGGCCGGGCAGCTGGCCGGGCCCCCGGCCGGGCCCCCGGCCGGGCCGCTCACGGGAGTCCGGGTCGTCGAGCTCGGCGGCATCGGCCCCGGGCCGTTCGCCGCGATGCAGCTCGCGGAGCTCGGGGCGGACGTCGTGCGGGTCGACCGGCCGGGCGAGGCCAACCCCCTCGCGCTGGCCGGCGGGATGCGGCGCTCGCGGCCGGGCATCGCCGTCGACCTCAAGCGCCCGGACGGCGTCGACGTGGTCCGCCGGCTGCTCGCCGACGCCGACGTGCTCCTCGAGGGCTTCCGGCCCGGTGTCCTCGAGCGCCTCGGGCTCGCTCCCGACGACCTGCTCGAGGCCAACCCGAGGCTCGTCGTCGCGCGGATGACCGGGTGGGGCCAGGACGGGCCGTGGGCGCAGCGGGCGGGGCACGACATCACCTACGCCGCGCTGTCCGGGACGCTCCACGCCCTCGGACCACGCTCCCGTCCGGTGGCACCGGTGCCGGTGCTCGGTGACTTCGCCGGCGGCTCGATGTACGTCGTCGTCGGCGTGCTCGCGGCGCTCGTGTCGCGGGCCACGACCGGGCGGGGTCAGGTCGTCGACGCCGCGATGGTCGACGGCGCCGCCCACCTGCTGACCATGGTCCACGGGATGCTGGGCGCGGGCCTGTGGCGGGACGCGCGGGCGGCCAACCTGCTCGACGGCGGTGCACCGTTCTACGACGTGTACGAGTGCGCGGGTGGCGGGTTCGTCGCGGTCGGGGCCCTGGAGCCGCAGTTCTGGCGTCAGCTCGTCTCCGGGCTCGGGCTGGAGCTGGAGGGCGAGCAGTACGACACGGACGCCTGGCCGGCGCACCGCGCGGCCTTCGCGGCGGCCTTCGCCACGCGCACGCGGGACGAGTGGGCCCAGGCGTTCGAGGGCACCGATGCCTGCGTCGCGCCGGTCCTCTCCCTCGCGGAGGCGCCGTCGCACCCGCACCTGTCGGCCCGCGGGACCTTCGTCGACGGGCCGGCGGGTGGGCATCCCGTGCCACGGCCGAGCCCGCGGTTCTCGGCGACGCCGCAGCGCGACCCGGGTCCCGAGCCCGCGCCCGGCGCCGACACGGTCGCGTACCTCACGGCGCACGGGTTCACGGGCGAGGAGATCGAAGCGCTGCTCTCCTCCGGGGCGGTCGTCCAGTCCTGACGGCCCCGGTCAGGAGGTGGGGAAGGGCCCACCGGCGCCGAACACCGTGCGCGCGAACCGTTCTCCCATCAGCTGGTGCGTCTCGGCGTCGGGATGGAGGGCGTCCGGGAGCGGCAGCGCGTCGACGTCGCCCGCGCCGTACATCCCGAGCCCGTCGACGAGATGGAGGTTCGGGTCGTCCGCCCGACGCTGTTCGACCACGCGGGCGAGCTCCTCGCGGACGGTGCGGAGGGTGAGCCGGCCGGCCGGGACCTCGGCCGGGTCCCCGACGGCGGTGAAGACGAGCCGGCCCTCCTGCAGCGCCACCGGGTCGACGGCGCCGGGGCCCGGGGTGTCCTCGTGGATCGGGCAGAGGACCGGCGTGACGACGAGCAGCGGCGTGGTCGCGTGCCCCTCGCGGAGGGTGTCGAGGAAGCCGTGGACGGCCGGGCCGAACACGCGACGGCGCATGAGGTCGCCGCCGACGATGTTGATGCCGACCTTGAGGCTCAGCAGGTCGGCGGCGGTGTCGCGCATCGTCCGGGCCACGAACGGGTCGAGGACGGCCGAGCCGCCGAACCCGAGGTTGACGAGGTCGATCCCGCCGAGCCGCGCCGCGACGGCGGGCCAGGTGCCCGTCGGCCGGACGGCGTTGGAGCCGTGGCTGATCGAGCTGCCGTGGTGCACCCAGCGGGGCCGGTCACCGGTCGGCAGCGGCTCGAGCGGGGCGTCGGCGCGCAGGGCGAGAAGGTGCTCGAGCTC
>JACXUW010000425.1 GCA_014763705.1 Micrococcales bacterium
TCGCGGCCCGGCAGTCGCCGGACGCCCTCGCGGTGCTCCGGCGCGCCGACGTCATCACGGCGCTCGACCCGAACGCGGTCTGGGTCGCCTGGCAGGCGGCGCAGGTCAACCAGCACGCGGCCGTCATCAACGGCATCGGCCCCACGCTCGAGCACCTCGGCCTCGCGCGCTGACCCGGCCGCCGGCCCCCGGCCGGTCCGTGGGCTCCCCCTCCCCCTGACGGGGGGTCGGGGGGAGCTCGGGCTCAGACGGTGACGACGGTGCCGGTGGCGGAGGACTCGATGCAGGCCTCGGCCACCTTCACGGTCCGCATGCCCTGCGTCATCGTGACGATGTCGGCGTCCCGGCCCAGGACCGCGTCGCGGAACTGCTCGTGCTCGGTGCGCAGCGGCTCGGGCTTGCTGATCGCGAAGCGCACGACGTCACCCTCGGAGACCCCACGGAACTTGGCGATGGCGTCCCAGGAGGACGCGATCTCGCCGTTCGCGTGGTAGGTGAGGTCGGCGGTGAGCGTGTCGGCCACGAACGAGCCCTTGCTGCCGGTGATGACGGTGACCCGCTCCTTGAACGGCGAGAGCCAGTTGACGAGGTGGTTGGTGATCGTGCCCTTCGAGAGCTGACCGACGACCGAGACCATGTCCTCGTGCTCGCGCCCCGAGCGGTGCGTCGTGCGCGCGGCGACCGAGGTGAACTCCTGCTGGGTCACCCACGCGGTGAGGTCGATGTCGTGGGTCCCGAGGTCCTTGACGACGCCGACGTCGGCGATGCGCGCCGGGAAGGGGCCCTGGCGGCGGGTGACGACCTGGTAGATGTCGCCCAGGTCGCCGGACTCGATGCGCGCGCGGGCCTGCTGGAGCGCGGGGTTGTAGCGCTCGATGTGGCCGACCGCGCCGACGAGGCCCTTGTCCTCGAAGGCCCGGGCGAGGCGCTCGGAGGACTCGGTGTCCTGCGCGAGCGGCTTCTCGATCATCGTGTGGACCCCGGCCTCGGCGAGCGCCAGACCGATCTGCTCGTGGTAGACGGTGGGGACCGCGACCATGCAGTAGTCCAGCCCGTGCCCGATGAGCGCCTCGATGTCCGCCTCGACCGGCCGGCCGCCGGCGACGCCGTGGACGTCACCGCCGGGGTCGGCGACCGCGACGAGGTCGACGCCCGGCAGGCTGGCCAGGACGCGGGCGTGGTGGCGCCCCATCATCCCCAGGCCGATGAGGCCCGCGCGCAGGTTCGCCATCAGGAGCCCGCCTTCGCGAGGGTGTTGACCGCGGTGACGACGCGCTCGAGGTCCTCCTGGGAGAGCGACGGGTGCACCGGGAGGGAGAGGCACTCGGCCGCGGCCTTCTCGGTCTCGGGGAGGTCGACGTCGGCCTGGAACGGCGCGAGGCGGTGGTTCGGCACCGGGTAGAACATGCCCGAGCCGACGTTGAACTGCTCCTTGAGCGCGGCCGAGAAGCCGTCGCGGTCCTGCGGGACCCGGATCGTGTACTGGTGGTAGACGTGCACGGCGCCCGCGGCGACCGGGGGCACGACCACGCCCTCGAGGTTCGCGTCGTAGAACGCGGCGTTCTGCTGCCGGGTGGCGGTCCACCCGTCGACCTTGGTCAGCTGCACCCGGCCGATGGCCGCGTGGATGTCGGTCATCCGGTTGTTCAGGCCGACGACCTCGTTGTGGTACTGCTTCTCCATGCCCTGGTTGCGGTACAGGCGCATGTTCCGCTCGATCTCGGCGTTGGCCACCGAGACCATGCCGCCCTCGCCCGAGGTCATGTTCTTCGTCGGGTAGAGCGAGAACATCGCGAACGAGCCGAAGGCGCCGACCGGCGTGCCGTTCAGCTTCGCGCCGTGGGCCTGGGCGGCGTCCTCGAAGACCTGGATCCCGTGCTGCTCGGCGATGGCCATGAGCCGGTCCATCTTCGCGGGGTGGCCGTAGAGGTGCACCGGCATGATGCCAACGGTCCGCTCGGTGATGGCGGCCTCGACGGCCTCCGGCGACAGGCAGAAGTCGTCGGCGTCGATGTCGGCGAAGACCGGGGTGGCGCCGGTGAGCGCGACCGAGTTGGCGGTGGCGGCGAAGGTGAAGGACGGGACGATGACCTCGTCGCCGGCCTTGACGCCGCACGAGAGCAGCCCGAGGTGCTGGCCCGAGGTGCCCGAGTTGACGGCGACGCAGGCGCGGCCGAGCCCGAAGTGGGCGGAGAACTCCTCCTCGAAGGCCTTGACCTCGGGGCCCTGGGCGAGCATGCCGCTGCGCAGGACGCGGTCGACGGCCTCCCTCTCCTCGTCGCCGATCAGCGGCTTGGCGGGGGGGATGAAGTCGTTCACTGGTGTGCCTCCATGAGGATGTCGTCCTTCTCGGTGTACGTGTCGCCGGTCTGCGGGCACACCCAGGTGCCCTCCTGCGGGCCCGGCTCGAGCGGCACCCCGGCGCGGCCGACCCAGCGCAGCCGGCGGGCGGGGACCCCGGCCACCAGCGCGAAGTCGGGGACGTCCTTGACGACGACCGACCCGGCGGCGACGAGGGCCCAGCGCCCGATGGTCACCGGCGCGACGCAGACCGAGCGGGCGCCGATCGAGGAGCCCTCGCGGCAGGTGACGCCGACGGCCTCCCAGTCGTCACCGCGCTTGATCGTGCCGTCGGGGGCCACCGAGCGGGGGTAGTGGTCGTTGGTGAAGACCACGGCCGGCCCGACGAAGACGCCGTCCTCGAGGACCGCCGGCTCGTAGACGAGCGCGTAGTTCTGGAGCTTGCAGTTGTCGCCCATCCGGACCTCGGGCCCGACGTAGGCCCCGCGGCCGATGATGCAGTTCTCGCCGAGGACGGCGCCCTCGCGCACCTGGGCGAGGTGCCACACCGAGCTGCCGGCACCGATCGTCGCGTCGTCGGAGACGTCCGCGGACGGCTGGATCCGGACGGTCATGCTGCTCCTCTCCGGGCCGGTCGGCGACCAGCCCCGACAACTGTAGCGGGCACGGTGGTCTATCTTCGGATGGCCCCTTCCCCCCTGCACCGCCCGGAGTCAGTC
>JACXUW010000025.1 GCA_014763705.1 Micrococcales bacterium
CGCTTCAACGCCGGCGCGCGCGGGCTCATGGGCACCGTCGGTGGCGTCGTTGGGCAGGCGGTCGGCGCCGGCTTCGGCGCCATGGAGAGCATCGGCTCCCGCGGAGCCGCCGTCGGCGCGGACCTGACCAACCAGATGGGCGTCGGGCACAACAACTACGTCCCCGACTTCAGCCGCAGCAAGTCCCAGTCGGGGCCGAGGCGCAGCAGCTCGAGCGAGGACGACAACCCCGAGGTCAACGGCAGCGGACCCGACGACACCCCCGACCCCGGCTCCGGCGGCACCGGCGTCCCGTCGGCGCCGGCGCCACCGATGCCCAGGCCGCCCACACCCGCCAGCGTTCCTGGCGGGGGCGGCGCGGGAGCAGCAGGCGCCGAGGGCGGCGCGGCAGCCGGTGGCGAGGCCGCAGGCGCAGCGGCCGCCGTCCCCATCGTTCCCGTCTGACCCCGACCTCGACCGTCACTTCGACCTCCGATCTCCGACCGACTCTGACAAGGAGACGCCATGTCCGCGATCTACAGCGACTACAGCCGAGCCCGGATCGGCTGGTTCTTCGGGCTGTCCGGCTGGCAGCTCGCGGTCGTCGCCCTCTCGACGATGCCGGTGTTCTGGTCCGTCCAGTCCGGCGCCTGGGTGTCGGCCGCCCTCTTCCTGGTGCTCTGGCTGATCATCGTCCTGGTCACCGTGACACCCGTCCGCGGACGCTCCGCCTTCGGCTGGGTGACCGCCTCGCTCGCCTTCGCGGTCGGCGGGCTCACCGGGTGGACCCGGTTCAGGTCCAAGGCCGCCGCGGGTCGCGCTGACTCCCTCGACGAGGCGGACCTGCCCGGTGCGCTGCACGCCGTCCAGGTCCACGACGGTCCGCCGCACGGGGCGTCCTTCGCGCGCGTCGCGATCATCCAGAACCACGCTGCCCGGACCTGGGCCGTCACCGCGGCCGTGGTCCACCCCGGCATCGGGCTTCACGAGCTGCACGACCGGCAACGCCAGGGTCGCGGCCTGAGCGACCTGCTCGACATGGCCTGCCAGACCGAGCTCGTCGACGAGATCCTCGTCCTGGTCCGCACCGTCCCCGAGGACGGCGCCGAGCGCGACCAGTGGCTCGCCCGTCACCGCCGCGCCTCCGGGGCACCGGCGGTGCGCCAGGTCAACGACGAGCTGCAGCAGACCCTGACCCGCGCCAGCGTGCGCACCGAGTCCTTCGTCACCGTCGTCATCCCCGAGGGCCGACTCGCCAGGCACGCCAAGGAGTCCGGCGGCGGACTCGAGGGACGCGCCCGCGTCATCTACGGCCTGCTCGGCGAGCTCGAGGCACAGCTGCGCGGCGGGGTCGGGATGACCAGCGTGAAGTGGCTGACCAGCCCCGATCTGGCGCTGGCGTGCCGCACCGGCTTCGCGCCGGGGGACCGGGCCGGGATCATCGACGCGCTCGGCGCCCGCCAGCACGACCCCAGCGTGAACGCCGACGTCCCGTGGGCCATGGCCGGCCCGTCCGGCGCCGACCCCGTCGCCCGGCACTACAGCCACGACGCGTGGAACAGCATCAGCTCGACCATCAAGCTTCCCGTCAGGGGCGCCGCGATGGGGGCCCTGCTGCCGGTGTTGACCCCGACCGAGCCGGGAGAGCGGCGGTCCTTCCTCGTGGCCTACCCGATCCTCAGCCCGTCCGCCGCCGGACGGCAGAGCGCGACGAGCGAGTGGGCGGCCGACATCGGCGAGGAGCTGCGCAACAAGGCCCGGATGAAGCAGAACGCCAAGGCCAGGGACGAGGCCGAGAAGGTCCGGCGGCTCGACACCAAGCTCGCCCGCGGGAACTCCCTGACCCGCCCTTACGCGGTCTGCACCGTCACCGTGCCGAAGACGGCGCGGGTCTCGGAGTTCGGCCGCCGCCTCGACGCCTCCGTCCGTCGGGCCGGGTTCGCGCCGCTACGACTGGACCTCGCCCAGGACCTCGCCTTCGCGGCGTCGACAGCCCCGCTGGGGCTCAGCCTGACCCGGACGGCGGGCTGACGCGTGGGCCGGACCGTCCGCTCCGCCGACCGCCGCCAGCCCGCCGGACGTGGTGTCCCCAGGCTGCTCGCCGACTTCGGCCACGACCTGCCCTCGCTGCCCACGCCGAGCACCGCGACCAAGGAGGCGCGCCTGTTCCGGCACGCACCCCGGCGAGGACCGAGACGGGCCGGGGCCGGCTGGGCACCCGCGTCACCGCCCGTCGCCAGCTGGCGGATGACGTCCGACCAGGCCCCGGTGCTCTGGCCGTTCATCTCCACCCCCGGCCTGCCACCGACCGGCGCGCAGATGGGCATCGACATGCTCTCCGGCGGGGCGTTCTACGCCGACCCCAACGGCTGGGTCCTCGACGACGACGTCCCCGTGACCAACCCGAACATCTTCAGCTTCGGCAAACCAGGCCGCGGCAAGTCCGGCACCGCCAAGGCGTTCTGCCTGAGGATGACCGACTTCGGCTATCGCACCCTCGTCCTCGGCGACCCCAAGGACGAGTACGAGGGCCTATGCGCGTTCTTCGGGGTGCAGCCGTTCGCCATCGGACCCGGTCTACCCGCCCGCATCAACCCGCTCGCCTTCGGGCCGCTGCTCACCGGTTGGGACTCGCTTCCCGCGCCGGAGGCACGAGGGCGCGCGGCAGTCGTCTTCGGCCGGTGGCTCACGCTCGTCCGCGGCCTCGTCGGCAGCCAGCGAATCGGTGACCAGCGGGTGCCGTTCGGGCCGAGCGACGAGGTCGTCGTCAAGAACGCCCTGCAGACCCTCACCGGGTACGCCCACGGACGCTCCCACCTGACGGAGACGACGATCCCGCAGCTGTGGCACCTGCTGAACAACCCGACCGCGGACCTGGTGCAGGAGTGCCGGTACGCCGGCGAGCGGCACTTCCTCGACGACACCCGGCTGCTGCGCGACGCTCTCGGCCAGCTCGTGAGCGGCGCCCTGGCCGGGCTCTTCGACGACCACACCACCATCGACGTCGACTGGTCCGCGCCCGTCCAGTCCCTCAGCCTGTCCCGGCTCGAGCCGCTGGGGGACGACGCGATCGGCATCGCGTTGACCTGCCTGAACTCCTGGGGCCGGGCTATGCGCGAGATGGCCGCTCCCGGCGACCTGCGCGTCGTGGTGCGTGACGAGTCGTGGAAGCAGCTGCGCCTCGGACCGGAGGCGGTGAAGTCGTTCGACGCTGACCTGCGCCTGTCCCGCCGCGACGGGGACGTCCAGCTCGCCGTCGCGCACAAGCCGTCGGACCTTCTGTCGGCCGGCGACAGCGGCTCGCAGGCCGCGACCATCGCGAAGGACCTGTTGCACCTGGCCGACATCAAGATCCTCCACGGCCAGGACCTCGGGATCGCCCGCGAGCTGGAGAGCATGCTCGGCCTCGGCCCCATCGCGCAGGACCTGGTGACGGGCTGGGCGATGCAGGGTAAGGGCCGGGCGCTGTGGTGCGTCGGTGACCAGCACTACAAGGTCCAGACCGTGCTGCACCCGGTCGAGCTCGACCTCACCTTCACCAACCAGGCCCTCGCCGGCGCCCGGTGAGCAGGGGAGTCCGGTGAGCAAGATCGCGGCTGTGCTCGTCCCGGTCATGGTCGTGCTGTTCGGGCTGCCGATGGCGATCGCGTTGCTCGTGATGACGGTGACCGCCCCCGCTGCGGCCGAGCAGCTGCGCACCATCGCCTGCGGCGGAGCGACCCCGATCACCGGCTCGTGGCGCCCACCGTTCGCGCAGGCCTACGTCGTGGGACGCCGCGGCTTCGGCGAGGAGTTCCACCCCATCTACCACGAGTGGCGCATGCACACCGGGCAGGACCTCGTCTCCCAGCCCGGGCCGGCGCCAGTCGTCGCGATCGGGGCCGGACGTGTCGTGTTCGCCGCCGCGAGAGCCGGATACGGCAACGTCGTCGACGTCGAGCACATCGACACCACCACCCAGCAGGCCGTCGTCAGCCGGTACGCCCACCTCGCCTCGCTGGACGTGAGCGTCGGCGCCCAGGTGGCCGGTGGGCAGCAGCTCGGCGTCGAGGGGTCCACCGGAACCAGCACCGGCAACCACCTGCACTTCGAGATCCGGATCGGCGACACCCCGGTCGACCCGGTGCCCTGGATGCTTGCCCACGGTGCGCCGCTGAACGGACAGGCGACGACAGACTGGACACCGCCGCCAGGAGAGTCGGTCGCCGAGGGTGGGGTCGGCTTCCCCTTGCCGCCACCCGGCACACCGAGGCAGGCGTCGCTGCGCACCCCGGCCGCACCGATCCCACCGGACATCCGGCGGCTCTACGCCGCGGCCGCCGATCGGTACAAGATCCCGTGGACCCTGCTGGCCGGCATCGGGATGGAGGAGACCGCGCACGGACGCCTCACCGCGACGAGCTCGTCCGGCGCCCGAGGGCTGATGCAGTTCATGCCCGACACCTGGGCCGCCATGGGGGTCGACGGCGACGGGGACGGTCGCTCCGACATCACCAACGACGCGGACAGCGTCATGTCGGCCGCGAACTACCTGACCAGGTCCGGCGTCGACAAGGGCCCGAGCGGGGTGCGGTCGGCGCTGTTCGCGTACAACCACGCCGACTGGTACGTCAACGACGTCCTTTTCTACGCCGCGACCTACGGCGGCGGCACCGTCCTCGGCAGTGCCACCGAGTGCGACGCCGGAGTGGGAAACCCCGACCTGCCACCGCTGACCAGCGACCGGCTGCGCGTGCTGCTCGGGTGGGCGAGCAGCCAGGTGGGGGACCGTTACGTCATGGGTGCCTCCGGCCCTGACGCCTGGGACTGCTCGTCCTTCACCCAGACCGCGTTCGCTCAGATCGGCGTCACCACGCCGAGAACCGCCGCAGCGCAACGCGACTGGCTCGCCGCCGGCAACGGCTTCCGCGTCGACCCTGTTCACGCCCGACCCGGTGACCTCGTCTTCTACGACTCCTACCTCGGCCCGAACGTGATCGGACACGTCGCCATCGTCCTCGACCCCGCTGCGCAGAGCACCCTCGAGGCGATGGACCCCCAGCACGGCGTCACCCACGGCAGCTACGCCGGGAAGGCCGCCACCAAGACCATCTTCGAGATCTGGCGCGTCGGCAACATCGCGGACGGCGCCCTGCGGCCCGCCGCCTGACTCCGATCAGGCAGGTGCCGGCCAGGGTGGCCACCACGACCCTCCTCGACGGCATTAGGAGGAGCAGAAAGGAGCAGAACCAATGCAGCGAGCACGCCGGACCAACCCCTACCCGTTCACCTGGGAGATCCCCGTCTCCGCCATCACGGCCGCCGTCCTAGTTCTCGTCCTCGGCGTTCACGCCGGCCGGGCGGTCGCGAACATGGTCGCCGGCGCGGGGCTGACGTGGCCGTCCCGCGAGCTGATGTTCGTCAGCGTGCCGGCCGTCCTGGGCGGGGACGCCGCCGCCGGTCTCGACGGCCCAAGCGCTCACCTGGCGGGGGCGACCGCGGTCGTCGTCTGGGTCGCGGTCGTCGAGACTCTGCTGCTCGCGATGATGCTGTGGGGGGTCAAGGCCGGGCTGGACCGGTGGGGCCCGGGACGGATCCACGGCATGGCCTCCCGCGAGGACGCCGCTCGTCTCCTCGGCCGTCGGCGCCTGCGCAAGGCTGCGCCTGTGGTCCGCCCCGACCTCTACGGGAAGCGCCGCTGAGATGAAGCGGCGAAACAGCCGGCGCCGGACCCACTTCGACCCTCAGCAGGTCGGATGGCGGCTCGGCCGCGGGCACGAACCCCGCGGCGGCGAGCTGTGGGTGCCGTGGGACCGCATCGCTGGCGTCATTGGCCCGCAAGGCAGCGGCAAGACGCTCGACCTGCTCATCCCCGCGCTCCTCGGCGCTCCCGGCGCTGCGCTGGTCACCCTGACCAAGGTCGACGACCTCCTGCTGAGCCTCACCGCACGGCAGGCCCCCGCGAACCCGGACGGCAATCAGCGCCCGTGTGTCGTGCTCGACCCGTTCGGGCTGGCGGTCGGACTGCCGGAGCTGGTCTGGGACCCGGTCGACGGATGCGTCGACCCGATGGTCGCCGAGCGGCGCGCCAAGGCATTCACCGCAGGCACCGTCAAAGGCGCTGTGGCCGGCGGGCACGCCGATGACGCCGCGCGCTTCTACGCCGCCGAGGCAGCCAAGGTCATCCAAGCCTTCTTCCACGCCGCCGCCCTCACCGGACGCGACCTCGAACAGGTCATCCGCTGGGTCGCGAACCCGCTGAGCGCCAGCGACCCCACCGAGATCCTGCGCGAACACCCCCACGCCGCACCGTTCTGGCACGGGCTACTCCACGGCGCCCTGCACGGCGACGACCGCACAGCCGGCAATACCATCACCACCGTCCAGCAGGCGCTGAGCCTGTTCTTCCAGGAGCCGATCCGCCGGCGATGCGTCCCCGGGCCGGGACGCCCCGCCACCGACATCGGCGACGTCATCCGCCGCGGTGGCACCATCTACCTCCTCGGCCGTGAGGACCCCTACGCCAGCGCCTCCCCACTGATGACCGCGGTCGCCGAGCACGTCCTCGACACCGCGCTCGTTGCGGCCAACGCCTCCCCGTGGGGGCGTCTGTGCCCGCCGATGCTCGCCTGCCTCGACGAGCTCCCCTCGACCGCGCCGCTGCCCACCTTGCGCACCCGAATGGCCAACGAGCGGGCCCTCGGCATCTCGTTCATTTGGGCCGCCCAGACCCGCCCCAGCTGTCCGCGATCTTCGGAGACCAGGAGGCGCGGACCCTGCTCGGCCTGACGAATAACCTCATCCTCTTCGGGGGGTCGAAGGACGTCGCGTTCAACCAGGAGATCTCCGACCTCCTGGGCCCGGTGCGCATCTCGCGGACCAGCTGGCAGAGCGGACGGATGGGGGGTCGCACCACGACCGCCGACGACATCCCCATCCTCACCGGAGCGGAGGTGCGCCAGCTGAAGGAGCGGCAGGCGCTGGTCGTCTCCGAGAACGGCAAACCGATGATCGCCCGACTCACCCGCTGCATTGACGGACGGGGCGGTCGAACCCTGCTGGAGCAGCAGAGGCGCGCACGAGCCCTGGTCGGGGAGTCCCGCAACGCTGTCGCCGCGAGCGACGACGCCCGACGCACAGCCGCCCTCGCCGAGGCCGCCCAGCGCGGCCTGACCGGCGACAACCGAGCCTGACCCCGGACCGCCGCCATGGACTCACCCGGATCCGACCATCCCGCGCGATCGATGGTGCAGGAGTTCCCGCAACCAGGGCGACTCCTGCAGCACGCCTACCGCGAGCTCGACCTCGCCCTCAACGGCACCGACGAGCAGCGCGCAGCCCTCGGCGACCTTCGCGTGCTACCGCGCCCCTGGGACCCGGACAGCCTCAAGGGGGCCGCGCTTCGGGGCGAGCTGTGGGACTGGCTCGAGGCCTTCACCGTCTGGCTCAACACCGAGCACACGTGGGACGTCACAGCAGTCGTTCCTCAATGCTGGCCCCAGCACCCACACCTCGTCCGTGAGCTCGCTGTCTTGGCCGACCAACGACGCCGCGCGGCGCTCGCGCTCGGCAGTGACGCCCTTGAGGACTGGCACCGCTACGGCCTGCCGTCCTTCACCGAGCGCATGCGCCAGCGACTGAAAGGTCACTGCGACGACGGCCACCAACCGTGGCCCGCCAAAGGTCGCCACTCACGTCACGTCACCGATACCGCCGAGGCGCAGCGTCGCTCCATCTTCGAGCACGATGCCGCCATGGGGCGCGGGGCCCCGGCCGCCGGCTCGGTGGATGGCAGACCTCACCTGCGCGTTCTGGACGGGCAGACGGTCAACCTTCGAACCGGTGAGATCGTCGAAAGTTAAGTGCCAAGCCGCCGCTGGGGTCTCCTCCAACTGTCGGAGACAGCAACTGGTGGTTCGAACTAGCCGCAAGTCTGGGACTCGCTCGAGCGGGTGACTCCAAGCCGGGCATGATCTTCCAGGGTGCTCAACGCCTCTCGCCGAGCTGCTCCTCCAAGGCGGTCGCGACGGCCTCGAACTCAGCCAGGGCCGCGGTGAGGTCCTCGACGATCTCGCGGGCCAGCACATTCGGCGAGGGGAGGTTGTCCAG
Source organism: Micrococcales bacterium (assembly GCA_014763705.1). GTDB lineage: Bacteria > Actinomycetota > Actinomycetes > Actinomycetales > Dermatophilaceae > Phycicoccus. Next base: position 8,068 of record JACXUW010000025.1, read on the forward strand.
GTCCTCCAGCGACTCGTCCCGCAGCCAGGTGATGTCGAGGTTGGCTTTGTCCCGGGCGGTGATCTCGTCGTAGGTGAACGCCTTCCAGCGTTCGCTCTCCTCACGCTGGTCTCGGCCGTCGGGCCTGAAGGCCGCGACGAAGTCGTCGAGGTCGGCTCGGCGCAGCGGGTTCTGCTTCAGGGTGAAGTGCTTGTTGGTCCGCAGGTCGTAGACCCACATCTGCTCGGTCCAGGGACGGCCGGGGCGGGCGACCTTCTTGTCGAAGAACAGCACGTTGGCCTTGACGCCCTGGGCGTAGAAGATGCCCGTCGGCAGGCGCAGCATGGTGTGCAGGTCGAAGTCGGCGAGCAGCTTGCGCCGGATGGTCTCCCCGGCGCCGCCTTCGAAGAGCACGTTGTCGGGCAGCACCACTGCCGCACGACCGTTGGTGTCGAGGATCGTCATGATGTGCTGGACGAAGTTGAGCTGCTTGTTGCTGGTCGTCGCGACGAAGTCCTGCCGCTCGATCTCCCGGTCTTCGCGGACTTCGCGGCCGTCGGCACCGACCATGGTCAGCGAGGACTTCTTGCCGAAGGGCGGGTTGGAGAGCACGACGGACCACCGCTTGCCCGGGTCGGCGATGAGGGAGTCGCGGACCTCGATGAGCGAATCACCGTCGGCGGTGCCGATGCCGTGAAGGAGCAGGTTCATCGCCGCCAGCCGGGCGGTGCCGTCGACCAGCTCGTAGCCGCTGACCAGGCCGTCCTGCAGCTTGGCCCGCTGGGTGGGCGTCATCGTCTCGGCACCGTGCTCGGCGGCCTCGTGGGCGACCAGCAGGAAGCCGGCGGTACCGCAGGCCGGGTCGACCACCGTGTCGTCGACGGTGGGCCGGACGACGTCGACGATGGCCTGGATCAGGGCGCGCGGGGTGAAGTACTGGCCGGCGCCGGAGCCCCTGTCGGAGGCGCCCTTGCTGAGCAGCTCCTCGTAGGCGTCGCCCTTGATGTCGGTGCCGGACTGCGACCAGTTCTCCTTGTCGATGAGGTCGACGACGAGTCGCTTGAGCTTTGCCGGATCCTGGATGCGGTTTTGGGCCTTGCGGAAGATCGTCCCGATGACGCCCGGCTCTCGCGCCAGGCCGACCAGGATGCGGGTGTACTCGAGCTCGAGCTGGTCGCCCTGCGCGTCGAGCAGCCGCTGCCACGAGTACTGCTCGGGCACGATCTGTTGGGGTTTGAGCTTCCGGGTGGCCCGCTCGTGCGCCATTTTGAGGAACAGCAGATAGGTCAACTGCTCGGTGTACTCGATGACACCGACCCCGTCGTCGCGCAGGACGTCGCAGTAGGACCACAGCTTGTCGACGAGCCGCCGGCTGTCACTCATCCTGCCCACTCCTCCATCGGGAGATGTCCGTCTTGCGTCGTACCTCGGCAGCGAACCGCGGCGCACCGCTTCGTTCCAGCGAGGCGAGGAGGCCCAGCGGACTCAGGCTAGGGCGACGGAGGTCGCCGGCTTGCCCTCGGAGGCACCCCAGCACGACGTGCGGGTAGAGATCGAGCTGGTCCAGCAGGAAGGTATCGGGTGAGACCACCTGGAGGTGGTGGGGTTCGAGGCTCGCCACGGGGAAGTCGCCGAGGTCCGCGGTCACAATGAGTTGACAGTCCGAGTGCACCGCTGCGGCGAGGACGTGGCGGTCTTTGGGGTCACATGCCATCCCGTCGATCAACGACTCATAGCCAGTGACCGCCGCGTCCGGGAACGCTGCGCTCATGGCCCCCACCCGACGCCTGGCGCTCTCCTCTGAGACAGACGTGATCTTGGCTAGATTTCGCTCGAGCTCTGTCAAGACGTCCGCCGACCAGTGCGGGCGGAAGACCCCCGCCTCCGCGATCCGGAGCAAGAGGTCAGCCAGCGTCGCGGGATAGAGGACACAGGTGTCGAGGAAGACCGGGAACGACATGCGTCAGCGCATCGCCGGTGGCAGCCCGTCCGTGGCCTCGTACAGGCCTGCGTCTTCGCTGGCCTCCACCATCTCGTCGAGGATTCGGCGCCTGTCGGCGCGCGACTGCTGCTGGTAGTCGAGCAAGTCGCTGAGACGCACGTATCGGTGTCGCCCGGGCTGCTCCATCGGGATCTCACCTCGTTCGAGGATTCGGACGAACGTGGGTCGGGAAATGCCGAGGTAGTCGGCAGCCTCTTGAGTCGTCAGCACGGCGTTGAGCGGCGCGACGTTCACTCCCATCCCCGCACTCAGCGCGCGAGCCACCTGACGAAGGACGTCCACCATGGCCTCGGGGATCTCGTGCTGCGTCCCGTCCGAAGACACGATGGCGGGACGCCGCTCCGGGACGGTGCCGCCAGCACGTTCGAGAGCGCCGATGAAGTCGAGGATCTCCGCCTCGTGCCCTTGATCCGGGAGGTAGGTGCGGGAGTCCGTCGATGCAGAGGTGCGCGCCATACGAGCCACCTTAGCCCAAACGAACAAAACGAACGTCTGGATTCGCTCGCCCCTGGGCGAAACGAGATGCGCTGAGCGTGCTACCGGTACTGGCGCTTCTGGGCAGCCCAGAGCACCTCGACGAGGTCGGCCGGAAGATCGACCACCTCGAGCTCGACTCCCAGCTCTCGGATCGCCGCTCCCTGCCAGGAGCTGCCCCGAAGGTGCGCGACCGCGAGCTCGTCGGACACGCAGAGGATGAGTCTCGCGGGCGGCCGGTCCAACGCTTTCGCGATCCATGCCAACTTCGTGGCATCGTTGACGAGTTTGTACTTCTGGGCAACCTTGGCTTTGCCCTGATGCGCCCAGCACTCGACGAGGACGTCGAGATCGGGGCTGGTCCCGTCGATCTGCACGGCAGCGCCCGAGGGGTGGCCGAGCCGCCTGGGTGCCAACGTGACGCCGAGCCGTGCCCCGAGGACCCGGAGCATGGCGGCCTCGGCTCTCCGCTGCTCGTGCGAGCTACCCGCCGCAGTCGGCAAGCCACTCTCCATGGCGCCATCCGACGGAGACGTGACGCTGGTAGCCCTGGTTGCGGCTGTGCCCACTCTCCGCGAATTGGCGATCCTCGAAGCCTTGGCGCGCAGCGCGTCGCTCGGGAGCGAGCGGAGGAGACGCTCGACCTCCTCAGGCTCGGGGTGTTCCATCTCGGCGATGTCCCGACCGACCTGACTTGCGTGCCGCGCGTCGTGCCCCGGCCGGTAGTTGCGATCGGTCGGCTCGCCGCAGCCGCACAGACAACGGCCCTCGAACGCATCACGCAGTACGTTGACGATCTTGCCGCCCCCACCGACGATTCGTTGGACCAGTCCCTGAGCCTCGAGGCGTCGGCAGATCTGGTTGACCTGTTGCCTCGGACGGATGCCGCACGTGCGAGCCAATTCGTCGTCATCCAAGGGCACACCGCTCGTGCGGAGCGCACGCAGGATCCGGTCGGTGTTCGTCACCGCACGCCTCGTGCGCGAGCCACCGAGCCGACCTCAGCTCTCCTCGTAGGAGCGCAGCACGAGGGGCAGCGCCGACGCCAAGCTGTCGGGACCCTTGACCCTGACCTCGAGGTCGCCGGTGCCGAAGTGGCCGATCTGCCGAACGTCCCGGCTGAAGCCCTCGACGAGGCCGACCGAGTCCGGGTTCACCTTGAGGTACAGCGCGAGTTCACGACGCTGCGGCAGGACCTCGACGCAGAGGAAGTTCTTGATGCGGCGGTACGCGATGTAGTACTTCAGAGTCTTTCGGGTCACGTCGTCACCAAGCGCCCGGACGTACGCCTCCAACTCGTCGTACAGGTCCTTGAGTTCGGTCGGCGCCTGCTCCAGGTACTCGCTCACGGTCTTGTAAGCCGCCGGCGTGGACCGCCCGTTGGCGGGCGGCGTCGCGTCGGGCGCGTCGACCGAGCTCTGGGCGTCGACCCGCGAGGAGTGAACCAGCTCCAACGCCAGAAGCTCTCCTTCGAAGTCGCGGTAGCGGACCAGGTCGATGCTGCGGTTCATCTGGTTGACGGCGTGCTCGTCGTAGCGGGTGAAGCCGCTGGCGACACAGATGAGCCGCGGGTTACGCCAGTCGATCCCCTCGGCGGCTGTCGGCCCGAGCCGCTCGAGCACGAGCACTTTGAAGTCGCCTCGGTGATCCAGCAGCCAATCCAGATAGAAGAGCCCCTGGTTGATGACGCTCTCGTTGACGGCACGCTTGTACTCGAAGATGACAGGGCTGCCGTTCTCGTCGATGCCCAGTGAGTCCATCCGGCCGCCGTGCCGGGCGCCGGTGGAGTACTCCGACTCAAGAAGGCGGACACCGAACAGCGTCTCCATGTTCCCCTCGATGAGCTTCTGCAGTGACCGCTCGAGGGCCAACGAAGAGCCGGCCAGCTCGGACGCGACGCCGTGCATGATTCGGAACAGCTTGAGGTCAGACATCGGCGAGCTCCTCGATCACGTCGTCGTCCGAATGACGCCCTGTCAACTTCCCCTCGAACGCGGCGGCGAGCACGGCCCGCCGCAATGCCAAAGCTCGACTTCGGGCGACAGCGACGTTCGATCTCAGTCGTCTCGAAGAGTCGTAAACCAGGGTGAGGTCAGCGAGCTGACGCCCACGCTCGTTGGCGTCCGGAACAGGGATAGTGATCCCACGAACCAAACGAAGGTTGAGATTTGGCTGGACCCCACCCGCCGCCAATCGCCTCATCGATGTGTAATTCGCCTCAAGGGCAGCACGCACCCACGGTCTGAGGTCAGGGTCGTCTAGCTGAATGACCGCGCAGGCCTGATTCGTTGTCGCTCGGACTCCCAGTTCTGCCACCGTGCCTCGGGTCTTGCCTTCGCCGTACATGGCGACGATCAGCGACCCCTCGGGATAGATCTTCAAGCTCGTTTCAGCCAAGGCCAGATCCGTGACCCAGTGCTTCGGTGCCGCAACAAGCCCTTGCGACAAGTCACCACTGGTCACCCACGGGACCGTGCCGCCCTCGTAATAGTCGCGCCGCGATCGTGAAGGTGTCGTCCCAGTTCCCACGCGACCGAGTTCACCAATAGCGAGGACCTGACTCGCTGAGGCACCGGACAGTAAGCGAGACTGGGCTGCTCTCTCCATCGCCAATGCACGCGACTCCGACTCCATCAAACCTTTCAATCCGGCGTCGAGGCGGGAGAGGTGGTCTTCGAGGATCTCGACGATCCTCCTCTGCTGCTTCAAGTCTGGCGTTGGTACGGGGATCGCCCTCATTGCGCCCTGAGTCAGCTTCAGCCGTGTGGTTCCGTTGGCATATCCGTGGTAGTCGAAGACGTCCAGGTAGTACTTGAGGAATCGCCGATCAACCTCTTGTCGGGCGCGCAGGACGTGCGCGTGGTTGTTCACCCATGCGGGGCCGTCAACGAGGTAGGCCTTCGGTTTGGTGTGGTCGAAGAACGGCGCTCCGTCCTCGCCGAGCAGCACGAGTGGCTCATCAAAGATCGCTCGATCGATGGTGCCTGCCTGACCGGTCGCGCCGTAGTACGGGACGTGACCGCCGCGTGTCTTGCGATCAGCCGCCTTCACTGGCACGCGCCTTGCGTCGAGGATGTCAGCGACTGCCTCAAGCGGTTTGAAGCTCCAGCCTGGGTTAGCTGTCACGCGGTGAGCTCTTCGTTCAACTGGTCGAGGAGGTCGCCGGCGCGGTCGCCGAGGTCGCGGAGGGCTCCGTCGACGCCGCCCTTGTCGGTGAAGGGGGCACGGTCGAGGTCGTCGGCGGTGATGCCAGCAGACGACGCGATGACGTCGACCATCCGGTCGAGCCACCACCGTTCGAGGGGTGAGAAGGCCGACCCGGCCTGTGCCTGCTGCACCAGCCACGCGGCGTAGCGCTCTCGGACGCGCTCGGCGTAGGGGACGAGCTCAGCGTCCAGCCCGACGGTGTACCGGAGCAGCGACACGAGGTCGGTGACGGTGCGCCGGTCGCTGTGTTTGACCTTGCCGACGTCGACGGCCTCGTAGGCGGTCCAGATGATGTCGGGGGTCCAGTTGTGCGGCGGGCGGGAGATTCGGTCGGCGAGCTCCTGGATGTCGGCGAACGCCACCCGCCGCTCCTTGGCTTCGGTGATGAGCTGGATCGCGGTGATCTCGTCGCGGTTCTCCATCAGGTACTCGGCCCAGGACTCCACGACCGACTTGGCGCGGTTCGGGTCAACGACGCCGTGGGCGTCGAGGAGGACGTCGACGCTGACCTCGTCGACGATCCGGTCGTGGGTGGCGCGCAGCTCGAGGATGCGCGTGCGCAGCTCCGGGTTGGAGGCCAGCGGGGCGACGGCCCGCTCGATCATGTCGCGGCGGGCCTGGTCGGGATCGGCTGCGCCCTCGAGCACGGCCGCCTGGGTGTCGGGGTCGACGGTGTCTACGAGGGCGCGGACGAGGTCGCGGACCGATCCGCCAGCCACATCGTCCAGTTCGGTCCGCTCGTCGGGGGTGAGTTCGAGCTCGAGCTTGGCCAGCCGTGAGGCGAGGGTCGCGGTCTCGTCCTCGGTGATCGTGAGGTTGGCGGCGCGGTCGAGGAGCTTCTTCAGCGGGACGGACTTGTCGCGGTTGAGTGGCGGGTCGACGAACTCGTGCTCGGTGACCCCGACGGCGTCGACGATGACGAACCGGGTCTTCGCGGCGGCGTCCGGGGTGACGGACTGGAAGTCGGCCGGTGCGATGGTGCGGGCCCCGCGGCCCTTCATCTGCTCGAAGTACTGCGCCGAGCGGACGTCCCGCATGAACAGCACACACTCGAGCGGTTTGACGTCGGTGCCGGTGGCGATCATGTCGACGGTCACGGCGACTCGAAGAGTGGGTGAGGTGCGGAACGCCTGCAGGTGGCCCTTGGGGTCCTTCGCGGCATAGGTGATCTTGGCAGCGAAGTCGTTGCCCCTCCCGAAGACCTCACGGACGGTGGTGACGATCTCCTCGGCGTGGGCGTCGTCCTTGGCGAAGATCAGCGTCTTCGGCACGGTCGAGCGGCCGGGGAAGATCTCGGTGAACAGCCGGTCGCGGAAGGTCTCGAGGACGAGGCGGATCTGGGACTTCGCGGTGACGGCCCGGTCGAGCTGCTTGTGGGTGTACTCGTAGTCCTCCTCGATCGCCTCCAGCCGCTGCTTGCGGGTGCGGCGGTCGATCTTCGGGACAATCGTGCCGGCCTCGATCGTGCCGCCGCGGTCGCTGATCTCGGTGCGGATCCGGTACAGGTCGAAGTCGACGTTAACCCGGTCCGCGACCGACTGCGGGTAGGTGTACTCCGAGACGAGGTTCTGCCGGAAGAACGCGAAGGTCTGCTTGCCCGGGGTTGCCGTCAAGCCGATGACGTGGGCGTCGAAGTACTCCAACACGCCGCGCCACACCCCGTAGATGGACCGGTGCGCCTCGTCGACGATGACAAGGTCGAACGCCTCCGGCGGCAGGTCCTTCGAGTAGGCGACGGTGACCGGCCGGTCGGGAACGTAGTCGTCGAGGCCCGGGTCGTCACCGTCCGTGACGTTGTTGCCGCGCAGGACGGAGTAGACGCGCTGGATGGTGGAAACCAGGACCTCGGACGAGCCGAGCATCCCGGCGCCGGTCAGCTTGTCGACGTTGTAGATCTCGGTGAAGCGGCGACCGTCGCCCGGCGTGCGGTAGTTCTGAAACTCCCCGATGGTCTGATCGGCCAGGTTGTTGCGGTCGACGAGGAACAGGATGCGCCGGAACCCGCCGAACCGCAGCAGCCGGTAGGCGAGCGTGACGGCCGTGTACGTCTTGCCGGCCCCGGTGGCCATCTGCACGAGGGAGCGGTCGAAGTGCTGGTCGGCCAGGCTCTTCTCCACTCCGGCGATGGCGGTGATCTGGGCCGGACGCAACGGATCGGTGTCGAGCTCAGGCAGGTTGCCGACCTTGGCCCGCCAGGTCGCGTGGTCGGGGTCGGCCTCCGCGTCGCGAACGATCCTGGCCAGGGTCTGCGGTGTGGGGATGTTGAAGACCCGACGAGCCCGCGGGTTGGGGTCGTAGCCGTTGGTGAAGTGCGTCTCCGACCCACTGGCCTCGAACACGAACGGCAACCGGCCGGCGACTGTCACCGAGCGCAGCTGCGCGTCGGCGGGAAGCCCGTCGGCGTACATCGCGGACTGCCACTCCACGCCCGAGAGCGTGGTCCCCTCTGGCTTGGCCTCGATGACGCCGACGACCTTCCGATCGACGTACAAGAGGTAGTCGGCTCGGCCGTGCCCAGCCTTCATGACGACCTCACGGCAGGCCACACCGTCACCGGCGAACAGGTTCAGGCTCTTCTTGTCCTGCACCGACCATCCGGCATCGGTCAGCTGACGGTCGATGAGCACACGCGCGCGCTGCTCCGCCGCGAGCCGAAGGTCGTCATCACCGGTATCCACCGACCGCCACCTTAGATGCCTTTCGGGGCGGTTCGCTTGAATCTGGGGACACGACGGCCAACGGAGCGGTCAGGCCTCGCCACTCGCTCTTAGCAAGGTGTAGCGACGCTTAGCGGAAATGTAAGTGACCCTAGATTTCGGTGTGTGTCAGACGGTCGGCGATGTCCTGCGCCCGGCATCAAGAGACACGGTAGACGTGGTGGGGGACGGGATCGGCAGTGAGTGAGCGTCTCTCCGTCGCGAGGACGCTGGTCCGTGGGTGGTGCCCGCTTCCACCCATGCCGCTCCACGAGGTGTCGTGAACTCTTCGACGATTCCCTCTTCCTGGGTCTGCTGGAATGTCGGAGCGCCCACGTCGAGAGGTAGGGCCTGCACCAAGCGATACCGCAAGTCTTGAGCGGGTAGCGTCCCGAGGGGTTCATCGTTAACGACTTCACGTATGACGTTTCCGACGTCGTGGCCATCTCGATCGGCTAGCTGCATCAGAGCGACCAGGGCCGGCCAGTCGGTCTGCGTGCGGAGGCGGGGGTCCACCTCGTCGGCCAGGGCGGCCCATTCATCGCAAGCCGGCGTCCGGGCGTCCGTGCTGCGCCGCACGATATCGGCGGCCTTGTGGACTCCATCTCGCGCGCAGATGCGCGGATCGCGGTTCCACGCGGTGACGGCGTCTGCGAGCTGTTCTGAGACCGTCGCTCGAGGCAGGTGCAGGGTGGTCGAGAGCGCGTCCACGTGGCCGGTCCAGGTGTGGGCGGGTCTGGCCGCCGCGACCAGGACGGACTCGCGCAACGCGTCGAGGTCCCCGAGGTTCGCCAGTCGCTCCTCGATGAGGACCTCACCGAGTGGTCGTGCTGTCGTCAGTGCGCCAGTGAGAGCAGACGCGCCACTGTGGGCGAGCACGTCGGCCGGGTCGGAGCCGTCGCCAAGGACAGCGGCGACGGGATCGAGGCCGTGCTGCGCCAGAAGCCAGTAGTCGCGCTCAGCGGCGACCCGTCCCGCGCTGTCGGCGTCGGTGGCAACGACGACGGGTCGTGCGAGCTGGGCGATCTGTCGGGCTTGTTCGTCGGTCAGGGACGTCCCGAGCGGAGCGATGCCGACGTGCCTGCCGGCCAGCGCGACGGTGACGGCCCACGCGTCGAGTGGCCCTTCGACGAGAACCAGCGACGCGTCGACGATGTCCAGCTCGGGTGTGAGACCGAAGAGCTGGGCGCCCTTGTGGAACAGAGGGGTGTCGGGGGTGTTGAGGTACTTCGGACCGGCTGCAGCGTCGTCCGCTGCGTCGGGGTTGCGGCGACCGACGAACCCGAGGATGTCGCCGTGGTGAAGGATCGGCATGACGGCCCGGTCGCGGAAGCGGTCGATGAGCCGGCCCGTGCGGGCTCGGGTGGCGACTCCGGTCTCTGTCATCTCCTCGTCGGTGACTCCCAGTCGCCGGAGATGGGTAACCAGGTTGGTCCAGCCGGCGGGGGCGTAACCCGGATCCAAGCCGGAGACGCTCGCAGGGTCCTGACCGAGCCGGTGGCTGAGGTAGGTCTTGGCCCAGCTGCCGTCGTACTGAGCGCGGAAGTAGTCGAGGGCGAGCCGGTTGACCTCGAGCATCCGAGCCTGCGGGACGGGCGCGAAGTCGAGGTCGGCGGCCCAGGCGACCTGTCGCTCGATCTCGCTGTCGCTCAGCGGCAGAGGCCCCATGAGTGAGCGTTGCAGCGCCGCCAGCTGCAGCCGCACGTCGCCGCAGAGTTCGGCGTCGCTGACGGAACTGGGTGCCGGGGCCACGACAGGCTCGGCGTTCTCAATGTCGTCCTCGGGGGGAGTGCCGGGCGGACCGCCGCGCGGTCCCCAGATCTCGGGTGACCGTGGGTGGGGCTGGCCGCCGTCGATGTCCCAGAGGTCGTGGGGGGCGTCCT
>JACXUW010000026.1 GCA_014763705.1 Micrococcales bacterium
CCCGGGGTGCCCGCGCCCACCCACCGCACGGCCGCCGAGCTCGAGGCCTTCCTCCCCGGCCTGCTCGCCGCGAGCCCCCGTGACGTCGGGACGCTCGACCTCGTCGTGCGCCGACCGGTCCCGGGCGCGCGCGAGGTCCTCGCCGAGGGCGAGCTCGACCTCGCGGCCGGCCTGGTCGGCGACTCGTGGATCGAGCGGGCAGCTCGCGGACCGCCGACGGCGGGCCGCACCCCGACATGCAGCTCAACGTCATGAACGCCCGGCTCGTCGCGTTCCTCGCCGGTGACCCGGAGCGCCGGGCGCTCGCCGGCGACCAGCTCTACCTCGACCTCGACCTCTCGCACGAGAACCTCCCGGCCGGGACCCGCCTCGTCCTGGGTGACCCGGCGACGCGCGGCGCCGTCATCGAGGTCACCGAGGTCCCGCACACCGGGTGCGCGAAGTTCGTCGAGCGCTTCGGGGCCGAGGCGATGCGGTTCGTCAACGGCCGGGACGGCCGGCCCCTGCGGCTGCGCGGCCTCAACGCCCGGGTGGTCACCGCCGGTCGGGTGCGTCCCGGCGACCCCGTCACGGTGGTCCGCCCGGGCTGAGCCGCGGGAGGAGGGCCGGCCCCTCCGCGCGCCGGTCCCAGGCGCTGCTCCTACAGTGTCCGGGTGCGTCCCGTCCCACCCCCGGTCCGCCGACGGCTGCCGGCGACCCTGCTCGTCGCCGGGCTCGCCTGCGGCGTGCTCGCCGGCTGCTCGTCCGGGCCGGACGGCCGTGGCACGGCGGGCGTGCCGGGGACCGGCACCGACGTGGCCGCCGTCCCGACCGGCGCGGACGCCCCCGAGGGCCACGCACCAGAGGACGTCACCCTGGCCCGCGAGCTGGTCGCCCACCAGGCCCAGGCGGTCGTCCTCGTCGACACCGTCGAGGAGTTCGACGACCCGGACGTGCAGGCCTTCGCCACCACCGTCCGCCGCGACCGGGTCGCCGAGCTGGGGTCGCTGGCCGGCTGGCTCCGAGACCGCGGAGAGCGCGTGCCGGCCGAGGCAACGCGTCCCGACCGGGTCGAGCTCACCGGCGACGCGGTCCCGGGCCTGGTGTCCGACACCCAGATCGACCACCTCGAGCTGGCCAGCGGGTCCGACGCCGACCGCCTCTTCCTCGGCCTGCTCATGAGCCTGCACCAGGCGACCCTCGAGCTGGTGCGAGGCCACGAACCCGGCCGGGACGCCGCCCTCGACGCGATCGCCGCCGACGTCACGCGCTCGCGCACCGAGCAGCTCGCGCGCATCCAGCAGCTCTTCGTCCGGCTGACCTCCTGATCCGGCGCCGGCGCCGGTGCCGCGCCGCGGTGCGGGCAGGATGGGGCCATGCCCGAGGGACACACGCTCTTCGCGCTCGCCCGTGACCTGCACGAGGCGTTCGCCGGCACGCGCCCGGTCGTCACCAGCCCGCAGGGGCGCTTCGAGGCCGGCGCCGGGGAGGTCTCGGGCCGCGAGCTGCTGCACGCCACGTCGCGGGGCAAGCACCTCTTCCTCGAGTTCGACGGCGAGCGGTGGGTGCACGTGCACCTCGGGCTGATCGGCACCTTCACCGTCGACGCCCGCGAGTGGACCGCCGAGGCGGCCGCGGTCGGGGCGGTCCGGATGCGGATGGCCACCGACGAGCACGTCGCCGAGCTCCGCGGCCCGAACCTCTGCGCCGTCGTGACGCCCGAGGAGGTGACGGCCGTCCTCGACCGGCTCGGCCCCGACCCGCTCCGCCCGGACGCCGACCCGGACCGCGCGTGGGCCCGGATCAGCCGCTCCGGACGGTCGATCGGCGAGCTGCTCATGGACCAGGCGGTCCTCGCCGGGGTCGGCAACGTCTACCGCTCGGAGGTGCTCTTCCGCCACCGGCTCTCGCCCTTCACCGAGGGTCGGGCGGTGCGCCGGGCCTCGTGGCGCCTCGTCTGGGACGACCTCGTCCGCCTCCTGCCGCTCGGGGTGGCGACCGGGCGCATCGTCAGCGTCGAGGAGCAGGTGCTCGAGGTCGAGGCGGCGCTCGGGCGTGGTGAGCGGCCCCGGCTCACCGAGCGCACCTCGGCGGTCTACAAGCACGCCGGCGAACCGTGCCCTCGGTGCGGGTCGCGCATCCGCACGCAGGTCGTCGCCGGCCGCAACCTCTTCTGGTGCGGCCGCTGCCAGCGCCGGCGCTGAGCCGCCGGGACCTCAGTCGATGGCGTCGCAGACGTCGTCGGCGCGACCGTGCCGGCCGAGCGTGAACGAGCGGGTGCCGTCGGCCTCGAACACGACACGCGTGCCGTGGCCGGAGAGGACGTAGAGCCCGGTGTCCGGCGTGCTGCCGGGCGGCATCGTCGTGCCGAACGCGCCGTGCACGGAGGTGAGGGAGGCCGGGCTGCCGTCGGGGTGGTAGGCGAAGACCGCGGTCGCGCTGAGGTCACGGACCACGGACGCTCCGGTGCTCAGGTTGGTGTAGCGCTCGACGAGCGCCCCGCGGAAGAACTGGGTGCGCGGCGTGCCGTCCGGCCAGGTCGAGGTGGTGCGGTACTCCTCCTCGTCGCGGACCGGGGTGATCCGGGTGTCGAAGCCGCACGTCGAGCGCGCGGCGGGGACGACGACCTCCTCGGTGCGGTACGGGGTCCACGGGGACCCGTGCCCGCGGTGGGGGTCGCTCGTGGCCGCGCCCGTGGCCACGGCCGTGGCCACGGCCGTGGCGGCGGCCGGGGTGGCGAGCCCCGCGACGAGGGCCGCGGCGGCGACCGGGGCGAACAGGGCGCGTCGGGCGGTGGTGGTCATGAAAGCGCTCCTAACCTCGTGCAGTTACGTACCGGTTAGCGACGACCGTACCCCACGGGTACGCTCCGGTGGTGGCCGAGCAGCACTGGAGAGAGGTCGAGGGCCTCGTGCTGCCCCAGCCCGTCGCCCTGCACCCGGCGCTCGAGCTCGTCAACACCTACTCCGGCTGGGACGGCACCCACACGAGCGACTACCTCGTCTCCTACGACCACCTCGCGGTCCTCGCCGGCGCCCTCGACCTGCTCCCGGCCATCGACGTGCGGCGGCTGCGCCGGGCCGCCCGCCGGCAGCCCGAGGCCGCGACGAACGCCCTCGAGCGCGCCTGCACGGTGCGCGCGGTCATCCGCCGTGCGGTGCTCGACCCCGCCGACCCCGAGGCGACGAGCGAGCTGACCGTCGCGACGCGCTCGGCCGCGACCACCGTCCAGCTCCTGCCCGGCACGCCGGCCCGCTGGTGGGTCCCCGGCATCGCCCCCGACGACCTCGACCGGCCGGCCGACGCGTTCGCCTGGGCCGCCGCCGACCTCGTGACCCGCCCGGACGTCACCCGGGTGCGCACCTGCCCCGGTCGCGGCTGCGGATGGGTCTTCCTCGACACCTCGGGCCGCCGGCGCTGGTGCTCGATGCAGTGGTGCGGCAACCGCGCCAAGGTGCGGGCCCACGCGGCCCGCTCCCGCACCCCCCGCCCCTCGGGTATCGGGTGACCCGACAACACGGCGCTTCACCCGAGAAGCGTTCTCGGGTGAAGCGCCGCCGTATCGGGTGACCCGATAACACCGCACTGCACCCGGGAAGCGTTCTCGGGGGGAGCGCCGCCGTATCGGGTGACCCGATAACACCGCACTGCACCCGGGAAGCGTTCTCGGGGGAAGCGCCGCCGTATCGGGTGACCCGATACGCGCGGGGTCGGCGGAGCGGGACGAGTACGCCGTGGGCGAACGCGGAACAGCCGGGACCGCCCACCACGTTGTCCACCCTGTAGACGCGCGGGGCCCGCTTCCGACAACGGTGGCGCCACGCTCAGGTCGCGCGACTAGCATCGAGGGGACTCGACGTCAGGAGAAGCACCATGTTCGAACGGTTCACCGACCGCGCTCGGCGCGTCGTCGTGCTCGCCCAGGAGGAGGCGCGCGGTCTCAACCACAACTACATCGGGACCGAGCACATCCTCCTCGGGCTGATCCACGAGGGCGAGGGCGTCGCGAGCAAGGCCCTCGAGAGCCTCGGCATCAGCCTCGAGGCCGTCCGCGAGCAGGTGCAGGAGATCATCGGCCAGGGCCAGCAGGCCCCGACCGGCCACATCCCGTTTACCCCGCGGGCCAAGAAGGTCCTCGAGCTGAGCCTGCGCGAGGCGCTCCAGCTCGGCCACAACTACATCGGCACCGAGCACATCCTCCTCGGCCTCATCCGTGAGGGCGAGGGCGTCGCCGCCCAGGTGCTCGTCAAGCTCGGCGCCGACCTCTCGCGCGTCCGCCAGCAGGTCATCCAGCTCATCTCGGGCTACCAGGGTGGCAAGGAGGGTGCGGCCCAGGGCGCCGGCCCGAGCCAGGGTGCCGCCGAGGGCGCGCCCGCCGGCTCTCTCGTCCTCGACCAGTTCGGCCGCAACCTCACCCAGGCCGCCCGCGAGGGCAAGCTCGACCCGGTCATCGGGCGCGAGAAGGAGATCGAGCGGGTCATGCAGGTGCTGTCCCGCCGCACGAAGAACAACCCCGTCCTCATCGGCGAGCCCGGTGTCGGCAAGACCGCGGTCGTCGAGGGCCTCGCCCAGGACATCGTCAAGGGCGAGGTGCCCGAGACGCTCAAGGACAAGCAGCTCTACACCCTCGACCTCGGCGCCCTCGTCGCCGGCAGCCGCTACCGCGGTGACTTCGAGGAACGACTGAAGAAGGTCCTCAAGGAGATCCGCACCCGCGGCGACATCGTCCTGTTCATCGACGAGATCCACACGCTCGTCGGGGCCGGTGCGGCCGAGGGCGCCATCGACGCCGCGAGCATCCTCAAGCCGATGCTCGCCCGCGGTGAGCTGCAGGTCATCGGCGCGACGACCCTCGACGAGTACCGCAAGCACATCGAGAAGGACGCCGCGCTCGAGCGCCGCTTCCAGCCGATCCAGGTCGCCGAGCCGACCCTCGCGCACGCCATCGAGATCCTCAAGGGCCTGCGCGACCGCTACGAGGCGCACCACCGGGTCTCCATCACCGACGGCGCGCTCGTCGCGGCGGCGAACATGGCCGACCGGTACGTCAACGACCGCTTCCTCCCGGACAAGGCGATCGACCTCATCGACGAGGCGGGCGCGCGACTGCGCATCCGCCGGATGACCGCGCCGCCGGACCTGCGCGAGTTCGACGAGAAGATCGCCGCGGTCGTGCGCGAGAAGGAGTCGGCGATCGACGGGCAGGACTTCGAGAAGGCCGCGCGGCTGCGCGACGACGAGAAGAACCTGCGCGCCGAGAAGTCCAAGCGCGAGGCCGAGTGGAAGTCCGGCGACATGGACGTCATCGCCGAGGTCGACGAGGAGCTCATCGCCGAGGTCCTCGCCGCGTCGACGGGCATCCCGGTCTTCAAGCTGACCGAGGAGGAGTCCAGCCGCCTGCTGCACATGGAGGACGAGCTGCACAAGCGGGTCGTCGGCATGGACGACGCCATCAAGGCACTCTCCCAGGCCATCCGCCGCACCCGCGCCGGCCTCAAGGACCCGCGCCGTCCGGGCGGCTCGTTCATCTTCGCCGGCCCCACCGGCGTCGGGAAGACCGAGCTCGCGAAGACGCTGGCGGAGTTCCTCTTCGGCGACGAGGACAGCCTCATCCAGCTCGACATGTCGGAGTACAGCGAGAAGCACACCGTCTCGCGCCTCTTCGGCTCGCCTCCCGGCTACGTCGGCTACGAGGAGGGCGGCCAGCTGACCGAGAAGGTGCGGCGCAAGCCGTTCTCGGTCGTGCTCTTCGACGAGGTCGAGAAGGCCCACCCGGAGATCTTCAACAGCCTCCTGCAGGTGCTCGAGGACGGCCGGCTCACCGACTCCCAGGGTCGGATGGTCGACTTCAAGAACACGGTCATCATCATGACGACCAACCTCGGCACCCGGGACATCTCCAAGGGCACGCTCGGCTTCTCGGCCGGTCCGGACACCCGGTCCGACTACGACCGGATGAAGGCCAAGGTCACCGACGAGCTGAAGCAGCACTTCCGGCCCGAGTTCCTCAACCGCGTCGACGACACGATCGTCTTCCCGCAGCTCTCGCAGGCGGAGATCGTCCAGATCGTCGACCTCGAGATCGCCAAGCTCGACAAGCGGCTCAAGGACAAGGACATGGGCATCGAGCTCACCCCGGCGGCGAAGAACCTCCTCGCCACCAAGGGCTACGACCCGGTGCTCGGCGCCCGGCCGCTGCGGCGCACGATCCAGCGCGAGATCGAGGACGTGCTCTCGGAGAAGATCCTCTTCGGCGAGCTGAAGTCCGGCGAGATCGTCGCGGTCGACGCCACCGGCGAGACCAAGGACGACGGGTTCACCTTCCAGGGCATGCCGCACAGCCGGGGCATCGAGCTCCCGGTCGTCGCGGCGGAGGCCGCCGAGGGCTGAGCCACCGATTCCGCAGCGAGGGCGCCCGACCGACCGGTCGGGCGCCCTCGTGGCGTCCGGGCAGGTCAGCGGCGCGGTCCCCCTGACCTGCGGATTTCCACACCGGACGAGCGGTGTCCATCCTCTGGGACCGGCGTCGAAATCCTTACCGTCGCTTTACCCACTTGCCGGAGCGGCTGGCGCACACTTGGAAGGGCAAGGGCCTCCGGGGCACCTTGCAGCGGCCCGCCACCACCCCTGCGGTGGCGGGCCGCACCATGTCCGCGGCCCGGTCGGCGGGAGACGGCGTCCCGCCCCGCGGCTAGAGTTCCCGGGTGCCTCCCGAGCCCCGCGAGCCTCCCGACCCGGTCGCCGGCGGTCCCGTGCCCGGCATCGTCGTGCGCCCGGCGCGCACCGGCGACGTGCGGGCCATCCGCGCCCTCGTCACCCCGCTCGCCGAGGCCCGCGTGCTGCTCCAGAAGGAAGCCGTCGCGTACTACGAGTCGGTCGCCGACTTCGTCGTCGCCGAGACCGACGGGAGCGACGGCACGGCCCCCCGGGTCGTCGGGTGCGGTGCGCTGCACGTGCTCTGGGAGGACCTCGGCGAGGTGCGGACGCTCGCGGTCGACGCCTCGGTCCTCGGGCGCGGTGTCGGGTCGGCGGTGCTCGCCCGGCTCGTCGAGCGTGCGCACGCCCTCGGTCTCTCCCGGCTGTTCTGCCTGACCTTCGAGACCGACTTCTTCGGCCGACACGGCTTCGAGGTCATCGAGGGCCAGGCCGTCGAGCCGGCCGTCTACGCCGAGCTGCTGCGTTCCTACGACGAGGGCGTGGCCGAGTTCCTCGACCTCGAGCGGGTCAAGCCGAACACCTTGGGCAACACCCGGATGCTGCGGGTGCTCTGAGCGGCCCCGCCGTCACCCGCCGGGACGGCTCAGGGCGTCCGGCTCGGCGTCGGCGTCGTCGTCGGCGGCGTCGGCCGGGCTCGGGGTCGGCGCGCCGGCCGGCGGCACGACCTCGCCGGCGACGACGGCACCGGCCGGGTCGAGCAGGACCCGACGGGCCCGACGGCGGCGCACGACGGCCCGCCCCCCGAGGACCAGACCGGCGAGGAGGACCAGCGCGAGCAGCGGCAGGCCGATGCCCACCGCGAGCAGCCAGCCGGAGCGGTCGGTGACCTCGGTCGCGAGCGACCGCGCCCGGGTGAGGTTCCCCTCGGCGAGCCGGTGCTCGGAGCCCCGCTCGGTGGCGTCCACCCCGAGGACGGCCGCCCCGAGCGCGGTGAAGGGGTCACGGTCGGCCCGCGCGACCCGACGGGCCGCACCGACCGCGTCGAGGGTGCGCGCGGCCTCCGGGAGGGTCGCCGCCGCCTTCGTGAACTGCGCCGTCTCGAACGCGCCCTCGTAGCCGGAGCGCACCGACGCGGGGACGGGCAGGCCGGCGCGCCGCGCGGCGTCCTGCACCCGGACCGCGGCCGGTCCGAGGGCGGTGACGGCCGAGCGCACGGTCGCGGCCCGGGTGAAGTCCCACCCCGACATCGCGTCGCGCAGACCCTCCGGCGGCAGCCAGGCGCCGTCGGCGGCGTCGATCGCCGCGTACGCCCTGCGGGCGCTCGCCCGGGCCGGGAGCTTCGCCTTCTGCTCCGGGGTGAGCACCCACCGGGCGAACACGTCCGGTGCGTTCTTCACCCCGGCCCTCGTCTCGACGAGGTCGAGCCAGTCGGTCGTCGTCGTCCGGCCCGCGCTGCCGGTGGCGACCCCGACCGGGTCGTAGGCGCGCTCGCCGTGGATGCCCGCCGCGACGACGGCCGCGAACTGCTCGTCCGACAGGCGGCCGAGCAGCTGGGTCATCGCCTGGTACGCCGCCGGGTAGGCGTAGTCGTTGACCGCGGCGCCGCGGCCGTCGGCGTCCTCCTGCCACGACTGCAGGGCGATGGCCCCCTTCTGCGAACGGGTGACGACGGGGTGCTTCTGCACCGTCCCCTTCGTGGCCCGGACCGCGCGCTCGGCGGTGACCTGGGCCAGCCCCTCGGACAGCCACCGCTCGACGAAGCGGTCGCCGTAGAACCAGGCGTGCGAGAGCTCGTGGTAGACGAGGTCGTCGTCGAGCCGCTCCCCGACGACGATCTCGTCCTCGGACGGGTCGAACCACCCGTCGTAGCCGCGCACCTGCGGCGAGGAGTCCTCCCGGATGGTCTTGAGGCCGCCGGGCCACGGTGTGCCGGTGAGCTTCTCGAGCGTCGGGATGCCCTTGGCCACGGTGGCGCCGACGAACGAGGACCACTTCGGGTCGTCGGGGAAGGCGGACAGCCCGAGGGTGAGGTCACCGACCTTCACGGTGCGCTCGGCGACCTTCTTCGGGTCGCGCAGCGAGACGACCGCCCAGATGCCGGGGCCGCCGTCGGTGACGTCCGAGATCGTGTACGTGCTCCTGCCGCCGGCCGTCTCGTTCGAGAACGCGTCGGTCGTGCTCGAGAAGTCGTAGCTGCTCGGCGCCCGCACGGTCAGCGTCGAGGAGCCCGGGTCCCCGGGCCCGTAGACGACGAAGGAGGCGTAGCCGGGGCCGACGCGCGTCGAGTCCTTGGCCCGGTGGGCGGCGCCGCGCACGTCGTAGGTGAGCACGATGCGCCGTGACTGCCGGTACATGAGGTTCGGGAAGGAGATCCGGGCCAGCCGGGTGCCGGGGTCGCTCGTCGCCTTCGTCGACACCGTGAGCGACGAGCCGCGGCTCGTGGCCCGCAGGTTCGTCGCGCCGCCGGGCACCGGGAGCGAGTACCCGTTGTAGAAGTAGTAGTAGAAGCTGCCGCCGCCCGCGTCGCGGTTGGGCGTCACGTTCACGAGGTCGAGGGTCACCGTCGCACGGACGGCCCCGGCCGTGCTCAGCGCGTAGGTCGTGTCGCCGTCGACGGTCAGCCCGTCCTCGGCGGACGCCGACGTCGCCGTCGCGAGGAGGCCGAGCGTGGCGATCGCCGCGACGACGGCGGTGCGGACGGCGCGGTGTGGTGCGGGCGTCATGGGTCCCCCTCGAGGCGTGCGCGCGTCCCGACGCCCGGGCGCGCGGCTCGATCCTAGGCAGACGGGGGGCCCGGGCGCACCGGATTCCCGACCGGCGCGCCGGGGCCTGCGTGGCCGGGTCCTCCGCCGGGTCCTTCGCCGGGTCCGTCGCGACGGGTGGCCACCTCCCCGGCGTCGGCGGCGGGAGCGTGTCGCGGTCGGGGTCGGGCCCGGACGGACAGGACCAGCACGGTGCCGGTGCCGAGGACGACGACGAGGGCGAGGAGGGTGATCCCCAGCCCGAGCGGCAGCGCCCATCCGGCGCGGGTCGTCGCGTCGCGGGCCAGGCCGGTCGCCCGGGCGACGTCGCCGTCGTCGAGCGCGACGACGGCACGCGCGGCGCGGTCGCGCACCCCGAGCAGCCCGGCGCCGAGGTCGCCCAGCGGCCCTCGGTCGGCGGCGGCGTCGCGGCGGGCGTCCCCGACGGCCGTGATGGCGCTCGCGGCGGCGGGCAGGGAGGTGGCGAGGTCGTGGTAGTCGTCGTCGAGGGAGGCCTGCTCGTAGGAGTCCCTCACCGCGGTCGGCACCGCCAGCCCCGCGCGCCGAGCGGCGCGCTGCACGGCCGTCGCCGCGGCACCGAGCGGGGCGACGGCCTGCCGGACGTGCTCGGCCCGCGCGAAGTCCCACACCGTCATCGCGTCACGCAGGCCCTCGGGCGGCAGCCACGGCCCGTCGGCCGCGTCGAGGGCCGCATAGGCCGCCCGCTCGCGCTGGCGCGGGGCGAGGTCCTTCTTCTGGGCGTCGGTGAGCACCCACTGGGCGAAGAGGGCGGTGGCGTCCGGCGCCTCGACGCGGGTCTCGACGAGGTCGAGCCAGTCGGCCCAGGACGTCCGGCCACCGCTCGGGGTGACCAGCCCGGCGGGGTCGTAGGCGCGCTCGCCGCGGACGGCCGCCCCGACGACGGCGGCGAACTGGGCGTCCGAGAGCCGGGACAGCAGCTGGTGCATCACCCGGTAGGCGGCGGGGTAGGCGTAGGCGTCGACGTCGGCCGAGCGGCTGCCGGCATCCCCCTCCCACGCGTTGAGGGGCACGGCGTCGGGGGCCGTGCGGTTGACCGAGGGGTGCGCGCGCGGCGTCCCGCCGGTGCGCGCGACCGCCCGCTCGGCGATCGCCTGGGCGAGGCCCTCGTAGAGCCAGCGCTGCTCGAAGCTGTCGGCGGAGACCCAGGCGTGCGAGAGCTCGTGGTAGATGAGGTCGTCGTCGAGCTGCTCGCCGACGACGATCTCGTCGCCGGTCGGGTCGAACCAGCCGTCGTAGCCGCGCAGCGACGGTGAGGCGTCCTCGCGGATGCGCTGCAGCCCCCCGGGCCACGGGTTGCCGACGAGCTGCTCGAGCCGGGGCAGACCGGCCTCGAGGCGGCCCTGGACGAAGGTGGCCCACTTCGCGTCGTCCGGGAACGAGGACAGGGTGAGCGAGAGGTCGCCGACGTCGACGGTCCGCTCCCGCACCTGCTGCGGGTCGCGCAGCGAGACCCCGGCCCAGATGCCGCCCTCGAAGGTGTTGCGCGTCGCCGTGTACGTCGTCAGGCCCCCGGAGGTGGCCTCCGCGAAGCCGTCGACGGTGCTCGCGAACGACATCGACGACGGCGCGACGACCTGCACCGTGTTCCGTCCGTCGTCGCCGGGGCCGAACGCGACGAAGGTCGCGTAGCCGGGCCCGGCGCGGGTGCTGTTCGGGTCGCGCGGTGGCGCACCGGGCACGTCGAGGGCGAGCACGATGCGCCGGTGCTGCGAGTAGCGCAGGTCGGGGAAGGCGATCCGCACCTCCGCCGTGCTCGGGTCGTCGGTGTCCGAGACGGTGACGGCGAGGGGCTTGCCGGCGCTCGTCGCCCGCACGTGGGTCGCGCCGGCCGGGACGGGCACCGTGTAGGCGTCGAAGAAGTACGTGTACACCCCGCCGTCGGCCTGCTTGTCCGGGCTGACGTTCTCGAGGTCCAGGGTCATCGTGGCCCGGACGAGCTCGGCGCCGGGGTCGAGGACGTAGCGGGTGGTGGCACCGACCGACAGGCCCTCGTCGGCGCTCGCGGCCGGGGCGCCCACGAGCACGGACGCGGCGACGAGCGCGGTGGCCACGGCGGCGCCCAGCGCCCGTCGCAGCGTGCTCGTCATCGGTGTCTCCGTGTGGCCGGGGAGCGCCACACGGCGTCCGTCTCGATCGTAGGCAGGTGATCCGACCGCCGCCCTCCGGACGGGGACGGCCGGGCACGCCGTCGCGCGGTCGGTCCGACCATTGTCACGCAGCGGCGTCGCCCCGCCGACCACCGTCCGGGGTCGGGCCGTCCTCAGCTGGCCTTCTTCTCGGCCTTCTTGTCGGCCTTCTTGTCGGCCTTCTTCGCCGTGGACTTCGAGGCCGTCTTCGTCGCGGTCTTCTTCGCCGGGGCCTTCTTCGCGGCGGACTTCTTCGTCGCCTTCCGCGCGGGCTGCTCCTCCCGGGCGGGGGCCTCGCCGCGCGATGCCTTGGCGCGCTCGACCGAGCGGGACAGGGCCGCGAGCAGGTCGACGACCTCCCCGGACTCCTCCTCCTCGGCGGCGGCGACCTGCACCTGGCCGCCCTCGACCTTGGCCCGGACCAGCTCCTTCACGGCGAGCGCGTAGTCGTCCTCGTACTCGTCGGGGTCGTAGTCGCCGGCGAGCTGGTCGATGAGCATCTTCGCCATGTCCATCTCCTGCTTGGACGCGTGCTGCTCGTCCTCGACGGCCGCGAAGTCGGCGGCGCGCACCTCGTCCGGCCAGAGCATCGTCTGCATGACGATGACGCCGTCGCGCACCCGCAGCACGGCCATCGTCATCCGGGTGCGGATCGAGACGGTGACGATGGCGACGCGCTTCTCCTTCTCCAGGGCGTCGCGGAGCAGGACGTACGGCTTGGTGGCCGACTTGTCCGGCTCGAGGTAGTAGGACTTGTCGAGCCACATCGGGTCGATCTGGTCGGCGGGGACGAACTTGGTGACCCCGATCTCCTTGCTCGTGCGGGAGGGCAGGTCGGCGAAGTCGTCGTCGGTGAGCACGACCATGTCGCCGTCCTCGGTCTCGTAGCCCTTGGCGATGTCGTCGTAGCTCACCTCCTCGCCGTCGATCGAGCAGAACCGGCGGTAGCGGATGCGCCCGCCGTCCTCGCGGTGCACCTGCCGGAACTGGACGTCGTGGTTCTCGGTCGCGGAGTACAGCCGCACCGGCACGTTGACGAGGCCGAAGGAGACCGCGCCCTTCCAGATGGCTCGCATGGGATGGTCCGTCCTGTTCGCGTCGGCGCCGCGGTGGTCGGCGGCGCGTCGTCCCAGCGTAGGCGGGGTGGGCCCGGTCTGGGGAGGCCCGGCGGTCAGCCGGCCGCGAGGACCGCGCCGACGAGGGCGTCGAGTGGGTCGGGCAGGTCGTCCGGGTCCAGCCGGGGGGCGAGCGCCGCGGCGAGCCGGGCCTTGCGCCCCGACCCCGAGCCGGCGAAGCGGTGCAACCGGTCCGTGACGTGCGCCCGGCGCCACTGCGGCATCGCCGAGAACGCCTCGAACGCGCCGAGCTCGCCCATCGCCGCGAGGGCGTCGAGGACGGTCTCCGGCCCGAGCGCGCGGATCATCAGGTCCTCGAGGTCGCGCCGGCAGACGAAGACCCCGTGCCGTCGCAGCTCCTCCGCCGTCTCGGCGTCGCGGCCGAACCGCCGCAGCACCCGCACCGCGACCCGCAGCTGGTCGGCGTCGACGAGGGCGAGCACGCGTCGTGAGGGCCCGCCGCGCTCGGCCAGGAAGCGGCCGAGGTTGGTCACCCCGCCCATCGGGACGACGTCTGCGGCGGCGCCGTGGGCCGCCAAGACGTGCCGGACGAGGACCGCGTCCGAGCCGCCCTCGACGAGCACGACCGCTGCATCGTCCATCCGGGGACGGTAGCCGAGCGGGCGGTGGCAGCGGGCAGGATGGGGCCGTGCGCCCGATGCTCGCGACCGCCGCCGACGCCCCGCCCCGGGGCGAGGCGTGGGTGCACGAGGTCAAGTGGGACGGGATGCGGGTGCTCGTCGACGTGCGGGGCGGCCGGGTCACGGTGACCAGCCGCACCGAGCGTGACGTCACCGCCGCGTTCCCCGAGCTCGACGCGCTCGCCGAGACCTACGACGACCTGCTCCTCGACGGCGAGGTCGTCGCGATGGAGGAGGGGCGGCCCAGCTTCCACGCGCTGGCCGAGCGGATGCACGTGACCAAGCGGCGCCAGGCCGAACGGCTCGTCGCGACCCGGCCGGTGACGCTCATGGTCTTCGACCTGCTGCGCCTCTTCGGCCAGGACCTCACCGCTCACCCGTGGTCGGCCCGGCGCCGGCTGCTCGAGGAGCTGGAGCTCGAGGGGCGCTCGTGGCACGTCCCGGAGGTGCACGACGACGGCGAGGTGCTGCTCGCGGTGACCGCCGAGCAGGGGCTCGAGGGCGTCGTCAGCAAGCGGCGGGCCTCGCGGTACCTCACCGGCCGGCGCTCGCCGGACTGGCGCAAGGTGGCCCACCGGCGCACGTACTCCGTCGTCGTCGGCGGCTGGCGGCCGGAGGTCGGCTCGGGGGCGTCCTCGGCGGACCGGCTCGGGGCGGTGCTCGTCGGCCTGCCGGACGGCGAGGGGGGCTGGCGGTACGCCGGACGGGTCGGCTCGGGCCTCGCCGGCTCGGCCGGGGTGGCCCTGCTGCGGCGGCTGCGGCCGCACGAGCGGGACGCCTCGCCGTTCGCCGACGAGGTACCGCGCATCGACGCCTCGGGCACGACGTGGGTCGAGCCGACCGTCGTCGTCGAGGTCCGCACGCTCCAGCTGACCGCCGACCACCGGCTGCGCCAGCCGACCTACCTCGGGGTCCGGCACGACCTCACGCCGGCCGAGCTTCAGGAGGTCGAGGAGGGTGGCTGAGCGGTACGTGCCGGAGGTGACGCGGGTCGAGGTGGCCGGGCGGCGGCTCAAGCTGACCAGCCTCGACAAGGTGATGTACCCCGCGACCGAGACGACCAAGGGCGAGGTCCTCGACTACTACGCCCGGATCGGCGCCGTCCTGCTGCCGCACCTCGCCGGCCGGCCGGTGACCCGGGTGCGCTGGCCGCACGGCGTCGAGGACCAGCAGTTCTTCGAGAAGAACCTGCCCTCGGGCGCGCCGTCGTGGCTGCCGCGGGTGCGGGTCGACGACGTCACCTATCCCCTCGTCCCCGGGCTCGCCGAGCTGACCTACCTCGTCAACCTCAACTCCCTCGAGCTGCACGTCCCGCAGTGGACGGTCGACGACGACGGCGAGCGGCAGCACCCCGACCGTCTCGTGATCGACCTCGACCCCGGCAAGCCGGCCGGGCTGCGCGAGTGCGCCCGGGTCGCCCTCCTCGTCCGCGAGCGGCTGGACCGTCTCGGCCTCGAGCTGCACCCCGTCACCTCCGGCAGCAAGGGGATGCAGCTGTACGCCGGGCTCGGCGGCGACCTCACCTCGGACGAGGTGCGCGACCTCGCCCAACAGCTCGCCCAGGAGATGACCAAGAAGCACCCTGAGCTCGTCCTGTGGAAGATGACGAAGTCGCTGCGCCCCGGGAAGGTGTTCCTCGACTGGAGCCAGAACGTCGCGGCGAAGACGACGATCAGCCCCTACTCGCTGCGCGGGCGCGAGCTGCCGCACGTCGCGGCGCCGCGGACCTGGGCCGAGGTCGAGGCCGGCGCCGAGGACGACGGCACGCTCGAGCAGCTGATGTTCGACGAGGTGCTCGAGCGGGTCGAGCGCGACGGCGACCTCCTCGCCGACCTCCCCTGACCCGAGCTGCTCAGCCGACTGATTGCGGATAACCCACCTCGGATGGGGTCGACACCGCCCTTGAAGGTGGGGAATCCGCAATGAGTCGCGTGCGAGAGGGGGCGAGGGAGCGGTCAGGGGCGGCGGAGGCGGGGGCAGCCGGCGCACTCGACGCAGCCGGGCAGGGCGTAGATGAGGCAGCACGACTCGCGCGCCAGGGCGCCGGGGCGCAGCAGGCCGGCGGCGGCCTCGGCCTCGCGCCGGGCGGCGGACCACATGTCGTCGGCGAGCGCGGCCCGCACGTGCGGCCCGAGCCGGACCTCGCTCGGGTAGCCCTCGGCGAGCGGGCCGGCGACCTCCCGGTAGTCGGCCTCGGCGGCGTCGAGCCGGCGGTCGAGGTCGCCCTCGTCGGTGGTCAGCGTGGTGAGCCGCACGGCGTCCGGGACGAGGGAGGGGCCGAGGGAGAAGGTGAGGGTGTCGAGCGCGGCCCGCCAGGGCCCGGAGGCGGCGGCGTGCGCGGCGGTGTGCGCCGGCACCTGGAGGAGCCACTGGAGGACGAACACCACGGCGACCGCGGGGGGCGCGTCGCCGTCGTACCAGCGGCGGTGCAGGGCGTGCAGGTCGGCCTGCCAGCCGCCGGGGTCGTCCGCGAGCCGCCGGGCCAGGGGTGGGCCCTCGGCGGTGAAGCGCAGCCAGGCGTGGCGCGCCGACATGCGCGCAGCGGCGGCACCCGGTTCGGGTGCCGCCGCTGCGCTCGCGTGGTCGTCGCGGGTCAGGAGGTGGCCTTCTCGTAGGCCTCCTGGACCTCGCTCGAGATGCGGCCGCGGTCGCTGACGTCGTAGCCGTTCTTGCGGGCCCACTCGCGCACGGCGCTCACGTCGCGACGGCCCGCGCGCGCGCCGCTGCCGGCCGCGCGACCGGTGCTCCGGCGTCCGCCGGTGCGCTCGGCGTGCCCGATCCACATCGCGAAGGCGTCACGCAGCTTGGCGGCGTTCTCGCTCGTGAGGTCGATCTCGTAGCTGACGCCGTCGAGGGCGAACGTCACCGTCTCGTCAGCGGGGGACTCCTTGTCGACGTCGTCGACGAGGAGGACCTGGACCTTCTTGGCCATTGTTTTCGTGCCTCCGGGGTGGGAGATTTCCGGTGCGAATGAGGATGCGCCCGGATCGGGTATTCCCGATCGTAGTGGGAATGCGCCGGAAAACGTCAATCGGGGAGCATTTCCCGACGGGTCAGCCGTCGTTTTCCGGGACCCCGTCGCCGTCCGCGTCGCGACCGGGGGAGGGGGCCGCATCCCGACGCATCCGGTCCTGCTCGGCCTCGAACTTGCTCTGGGCCAACCGTTCCCGCCGGTCGGCCTCCATGATGCGTTTGATGATGACGTAGAAGAATGCGGCCGCGACGATCGTCGGGACGATGGCGACGACGTAGGGAACCCAGGAGTTCATGACGCTCAGGCCTCCGGCTTGAGGTGCGGGAAGAGGATGGTCTCGCGGATGCTCGCGCCGGTGAACAGCATGACGAGCCGGTCGATTCCGAGCCCGAGCCCGCCCATCGGGGGCGCCCCGTACTCGAGGGCGCGCAGGAAGTCCTCGTCGAGCTGCATCGCCTCGGGGTCGCCGCCGGCCGCGCGCAGCGACTGCTCGGTGAGCACCCGGCGCTGGATCACCGGGTCGACGAGCTCGGAGAACCCGGTGCCCCGCTCGACACCGGCGATGATGAGGTCCCACGCCTCGATGAGCCCGGGCTCGGACCGGTGCGGGCGGGCCAGCGGCTGGGCGATGGCGGGGTAGTCGCAGAGGAAGGTCGGCTGGAGCAGCTGCGGCTCGACGAGCTCGCCGAGCAGCTCGAGGAAGACCTTGTCCTTCTCGAGCGCCGGGTCGACCTCCACGCCGTGCCGCTCGGCGTACCCGAGCAGCGTCTCCTTCGGGGTCTCGGGCGTCACCGGCTCGCCGACGACCTCGCTCACGGCGTCGTACACCGGCAGCCAGCGCCACTCGCCGTCGAGGTCGACGGTGCCCGCCGGCGTCTCGACCCGCCGCGACCCCAGCGCGTCGGCCACCCCGAGGTAGAGGTCGCGCATCAGGGCGCCGATGCTGCGCTGGTCGCCCCAGGCCTGGTACGCCTCGAGCATCGTGAACTCGGGCGAGTGCGTCGCGTCGACGCCCTCGTTGCGGAAGATCCGGCCCATCTCGTAGACCCGGTCGACGCCGCCGACGACGGCCTTCTTGAGGTTGAGCTCGAGGGCGATGCGCAGGACCATCTCGTGGTCGAAGGCGTTCATGTGCGTGCGGAACGGGCGGGCCGCCGCGCCGCCGTGCACGAGCTGGATGACCGGCGTCTCGACCTCGAGGTAGCCCTGGCCGTCGAGGACCGCGCGGACCGCCCGGAGCGCGGCCGCCTTGGTGCGCACCATGTCGCGGGCCTCCTGGCGCACGACGAGGTCGGCGTACCGCTGGCGGACCCGCGCCTCCTCGGAGAGCTCCTTGTGGAGGACCGGCAGCGGGCGCAGCGCCTTGCTCGCCATCCCCCAGCGGGTCGCCATGACGGAGAGCTCGCCCCGACGGCTCGAGATGACGCGCCCCTCGACCCACACGTGGTCGCCGAGGTCGACGTCGGCCTTGAAGGCGGCGAGGGCGTCCTCGCCGACCTCGGCGAGGCTGAGCATCACCTGCAGGCGCGTCCCGACGCCCTCCTGGAGCGTCGCGAACGCGAGCTTGCCGGTCGTGCGGACGAAGACGACCCGGCCGGCGACCGCGACGACGTCGTCGGTCTCGGCGCCGGTCTCCAGGTGTCCCCAGCCCTCGCGCACCTCGAGCAGCGAGTGCGTGCGCGGCACCTCGACCGGGTAGGCCTGCCCGCCGGCCTCGAGGATGCGGTCGCGCTTCTCGCGGCGGACCCGCATCTGCTCGGGCAGGTCGACCTCGGGGAGGGCAGGGGTGGCGTTCTCGGTCACGGAGGTCAAGGGTACGGAAG
>JACXUW010000027.1 GCA_014763705.1 Micrococcales bacterium
GAGCTGGCCGCCCCGCGGCTCACCTTCCCCCGCGCCCTGACCCGGGGCGCCGTCGCCAAGGCCGTCACCGAGGTGGCCGTACGTCCGATGCCGGTGCGGATGCGCTACCCCGACGGCACGGTCGTCGGCGCCGGCGGCCCGGACTCGCCCGTCCTCGAGGTCGTCCGCCCCCGGGCGATGTTCCGCCGGCTCGAGGAGCACCCGAAGATCGGCCTCGGCGAGGCGTACATGGCCGGCGACTGGCGGGTCGCCGACGGCACCGACCTTGCGCAGGCCCTCATGCCGTTCGCGGCCCGGATGGGTGAGCTCGTCCCGAAGCCGCTGCTCTCGCTGCGCGGCCTCGTCGACCGCGCCATCCCGCGCACCCAGCGCAACACGCTCGAGGGCTCGCGGAGCAACATCAGCGCGCACTACGACCTCTCGAACGACCTCTTCGCGGCGTTCCTGGACCCTTCGATGTCCTACAGCTCGGCGCTCTTCGACCCCGCGGCCCCCCTCGCGGGGCAGGACCTCCACGAGGCCCAGGTGCGCAAGGTGGAGGCCATCCTCGACGCAGCCGACGTGCGCGACGGCTCCCGGGTCCTCGAGATCGGCACCGGCTGGGGCGAGCTGTCCATCCGCGCCGCGGCCCGGGGAGCCACCGTCACCTCGGTGACGCTCTCGGAGGAGCAGCGCGACCTCGCGCTCGAGCGCATCGCGACGGCCGGGTACGCCGACCGGGTCGAGGTGCTGCTCCAGGACTACCGCGAGACGACCGGGCAGTTCGACGCGGTGGTCAGCGTCGAGATGATCGAAGCGGTCGGGGAGGAGTACTGGGAGACGTACTTCCGCCAGATCGACCACCTGCTCGCCCCCGGTGGCGTCGTCGCCATCCAGGCCATCCTCATGGAGCACCACCGGCTGCTGGCGACCAAGGGCTCGTTCGGCTGGATCCAGAAGTACATCTTCCCGGGCGGGCTCATCCCCTCGCTCCAGGCGATCCGCGACGTCACGCGTGAGTCGACGAGCCTGCGGGTAGAGAGGGTGCACGCCTTCGGGCCCGACTACGCCGAGACGCTGCGTCGGTGGCGCGAGAGCTTCAACGCCCGGTGGACGGACATCCAGCGGTTCGGCTTCGACGAGACCTTCCGCCGGATGTGGGAGTTCTACCTCGCGTACTGCGAGGCCGGCTTCGCCACCGGCTACCTCGATGTGGCCCAGATCCGTTTCTCGAGAAGGGAACCCGCATGACGATGACGGTCGAGCGCACCATCTCGACGTCCGCCTCCGCGGCCGACGTCCTGCCCTACCTGGCCGACTTCCGCAACGCCACCGAGTGGGACGCCGGCACGGTGTCCTGCGAGCGGGTCAGCGGCGACGGCGGCGTAGGGACGAAGTACCGCAACGTCTCGAAGTTCGCCGGCAACACCGTCGAGCTCGAGTACACGACCGAGGAGCTGGCCGACGACCGCGTCGTCATCGTCGGCCGCAACGACACCACAACGAGCCACGACACCATCACCGTGCGACCGGAGGGCACCGGCGCGTCGGTCACGTACCGCGCCGACTTCGAGTTCTCCGGGCTCGCCCGGTTCATCGGACCCGTGATGACCCCCCTCCTCGAGCGTCTCGGCGACCGCACAGCCGCCCAGCTCAAGGAGGTGCTGGACCGCCGGTGAGCGACTCCCGCGGCACCGGCCGCCGCGCCCTCGTCACGGGTGTCACCGGCTACATCGGCTCACGCCTCGTTCCGGCCCTGCTCGACGAGGGGTGGACGGTGCGCGTCCTCACCCGCGACGCCGGCAAGGTCGCCGACCGGGTGTGGCGCGAGCGCGTCGAGGTCGTCGAGGGCGACGCCACCTCCCGCTCGACGCTCGCCGAGGCACTGGCCGACGCCGACGTCGCCTACTACCTCCTGCACTCGATGGACAGCGAGGGCGGTTTCGTCGAGCGCGACCGCGAGATGGCGCAGGCCTTCGGGCGGGCCGCGTTCGAGGCCGAGGTCGGCCGCATCGTCTACCTCGCCGGGCTGCACCCCGAGAGCGGGCCGCTCAGCGACCACCTCGCCTCGCGGGTCGAGGTCGGTGACCTCCTCATGGCCAGCGGCGTGCCCACGGCCGTGCTCCAGGCCGCGATGATCGTCGGCTCCGGCTCCGCGTCCTTCGAGATGCTGCGCCACCTCACCTCGCGGCTGCCGTTCATGGTCGCCCCGAAGTGGCTCGACAACCGCATCCAGCCGATCGCGGTGCGCGACGTCCTGCACTACCTCGTCGGGGCCGCCGACCTCGCGCCCGACGTCAACCGCACCTTCGACGTCGGCGGTCCGGAGATCCTCACCTACCGCGAGATGATCGTCCGGTTCGCGCGGCTCGCCGGCATGCTGCCCCGCACCGTCCTCACCGTCCCCGTGCTCACGCCGCGGCTGGCCAGCAAGTGGGTCGGCTTCGTCACCCCCGTGCCCACCGGGCTGGCGAAACCGTTGGTGGAGAGCCTGCTCCACGAGGTCGTCTGCCACGAGAACGACATCGACGACCTCGTCGGCCCGCCCGAGGGCGGCCACCTCCGGTTCGACCGCGCGGTCACTGACGCCATCGCCGGCGACGACGCCGACCCCCGCCCCGAGCCGGGCACCGTCGACCCCGCCAGGGTCACCGCGGCCGACCCCGCGTGGGCCGGAGGTGGCAGCGGGTCGGGGTCCTGAGGCGGCCGCGGATGGCCACCGTCCGGCCGGTCGCCGAGCTGCGCGCGTTCGTCCGCGCGGCCCTCGTCGACCCGGTCCCCCGCGACCACACCGAGTCCGACAGCGCCTTCCGCCGGCGGCGGGTGGTGGCCGTGGTCACCCTCCTCGTCGGTGCCGGCGTGCTGGCTTGGGCGCTGCGCATCGAGCCGGGTGACCCCACCTTCTACCTGGCCACCCTCGCCCTCGCCGTGGTCTGGGCAGTGGGTGCCTTCGCGTCCGGTCCGCTGCACCTCGGCCACGGCCACACCCGTGCCGGCGGCGAGCCCAGCCGGGCGGTCGTCCAGTCGCTGGCGCTCGGGGCGCTCCTCCTCGCGGTCTTCCTCGCCGGGGCCCTCCTCGTGGCCCAGGTGCCCTTCCTCCGCGACCCCGTCCAGGCACTGCTCGACCACGCCCGCTACGGCTCCCTCGGGGTGGTCGCCCTCCTCACCGTCGTCAACGGGGTCGCGGAGGAGCTCTACTTCCGCGGCGCCCTCTTCGCCGGTGTCGGTCGGCGGCACGCGGTGGCCGTGACGACCGTCGTCTACGCACTGGTCACGGCGACCTCGGGCATCCCGCTGCTCGTCTTCGCCGCGGCGGTCGTGGGGCTCGTCGTCGGCCTCCAGCGGCGGGTGACCGGCGGCATCCTCGGCCCGACGGTCACCCACCTCACGTGGTCGCTCGGGATGCTCTTCCTCCTGCCCGCCGTCCTCGACCGCCTCTCCTGAGGAGCCCTTCGCGATGACCTCCGTCCTCTGGCTGCGCCGTGACCTCCGCCGCCGCCACCACCCGGCCCTGCTCGCGGCCCGGGACGCCGCGGGCGACGGCGACCTCGTCGTCGCCTTCGTCGTCGACCCGCGGCTCTGGGACGGCGGCGGGGTGGTGCGGCGGGCGTGGCTGGCGGCCAACCTGCGGGCCCTCGACGAGTCCCTGGACGGCTCCCTGACCCTCCTGCACGGCGACCCGCGCACGGTCGTCCCCGCGCTCGCGCAGCGGGTCGGCGCGTCGTCCGTGCACGTCTCGCGCGAGACCACCCCCGCCGGCGTCCGTCGCGACGAGGCGGTTCGCGAGGCACTGGGCGAGGGCGTCGAGTGGGTCGAGACCGGCACGCCCTACGCGGTCGGGCCCGGGCTGGTCACCAACGGGTCGGGGGACCCGTACAAGGTGTTCACGCCGTTCTCGCGGGCCTGGCGCGAGCACGGATGGCCGGAGCCGGCGGCCACGCCGCGCACGCTGCCGCTGCGGCACGCCCGCAACGACGCCGACGCCACGGCCGCGCTCGACGCCGCGCTGTCGGCGTCCGACCTCCCCGAGCTGCCGCCGGCCGGCGAGGAGGCCGCCCTGCGCCGGTTCCGCCGCTTCCGCGACGACGCACTCTCCGGGTACGACGGCGACCGCGACCTCCCCGCCCTCGACGCCACGTCGCGGATGTCGCCGTACCTCAAGCTCGGCGTGGTGCACCCGCGCACGCTGCTCGCCGAGGTCGCCGACCACTCGGGCACGGGGGTCGAGACCTTCCGCGACGAGCTCGCCTGGCGCGAGTTCTACGCCGACGTCCTGTGGCACAACCCGAGGAGCGCGTGGTCCGACCTGCGGCCGGCCCTGTCCGGGATGCGCTACTCGGAGCCCGAGGACGCGATCGAGGCGTGGCGCCGGGGCGAGACCGGCTACCCCGTCGTCGACGCCGGGATGCGCCAGCTGCTCGCCGAGGGCTGGATGCACAACCGGGTGCGGATGATCACCGCGAGCTTCCTCACCAAGGACCTCCACGTCTGGTGGCCGGTCGGCGCGCGGCACTTCCTCGACCACCTCTGCGACGGCGACCTCGCCTCGAACAACCACGGCTGGCAGTGGGTGGCCGGGACCGGCACCGACGCGTCGCCGTACTTCCGCGTCTTCAACCCGGTGACCCAGGGCGAGAAGTTCGACCCGTCCGGCGACTACGTGCGGCGCTGGGTGCCCGAGCTGCGGCACCTCGCCGGCAAGGCGGCGCACCGGCCGTGGGACCACGACGGCGGCTACGCCAAGGGCTACCCGGAGCGCATCGTCGACCACGCCGAGGAGCGCCAGGAGGCCCTCGACCGGTACGCCGCCGTGCGCCGCTGAGCCGTCGAACCTTTTCCACACACCGGCTTGGGGAAATGATCCGGCGACGGGTATCCTGCAGCGCAGACGAGGGGAGTACTTCCCAAGTCCGCCACCGGTCAGTACGAGGACCCCACGGTCCTCCCGGTGCGGCGCCGCCCGCGGGCGGTGAAGGAGACCTCAGGACCGCCATCGTGCCCTGAGGAGCGTCATGCCATCCCTCCACACCCTCCCCGCCGTCGTCACTGCCGCCGAGCCGGCCGCCGCCGGACCGTCGGTCGGCACGCCCCTGCTGTGGGGCGTCACCCTCGCCGCCGTCCTCGGTCTCTTCGTCCTCGACTTCGTGCTCACCCGCAGGCCGCACGAGGTGTCGATGAAGGAGGCCGTCGCCTGGTCGAGCTTCTACATCGCGCTGCCGCTCGCCTTCGGCGTCTTCGTCTGGACGCAGTACGGCGGCGACCGTGGGCTCGAGTACTACACCGGCTACCTCGTCGAGAAGTCGCTCTCGGTCGACAACCTCTTCGTCTTCATGCTGCTGCTCGCCGCCTTCGCCGTCCCGGACGCCCTCAAGCAGCGCGTCCTGCTCATCGGCGTCGCGGGCGCCCTCCTCCTGCGCGGCGTCTTCATCGCGGTCGGGGCGCAGCTGATCTCGATGTTCTCGTGGACCTTCCTCCTCTTCGGCGCGATCCTCCTGCTCACCGCGGTCAAGGTGCTCAAGGACGCGCTGTCGCACGAGGACGCGGCCGTCGACATCGGCTCGCTCCGGACCGTCAAGGTGCTCCGCCGGTTCTTCCCGGTGACCGACGACTACCGCGGCCCGAACCTCACCGTCCGGGAGGCCGGGAGGCGTGCGCTGACGCCCCTCGGGCTCGTCGCCGTCGCCATCCTCGGCACGGACATCGTCTTCGCCGTCGACTCCGTGCCGGCCGTCTTCGGAATCACCGGCGACCCCTACCTCGTCTTCGCGACGAACGCGTTCGCGCTGCTCGGCCTGCGGGCCCTCTACTTCGTCCTCGAGGGCCTGCTCGGCGCGCTGCGCCACCTCGGCTTCGGCCTGGCCACCATCCTCGCGTTCATCGGCGTCAAGCTCGTCCTGCACTGGGCCCACGGCGTCTGGCCGGCGACCCCCGAGGTGCCGACCCTCGCCTCGCTCGGCGTCATCGTGGGCATCCTCGCCCTCGTCACCGTGACGAGCATCCTGGCCAACCGCCGGGACGCCGCCCGCGGCGAGCCGGCGGAGGAGCGGTCCGAGGAGCTCGAGCACTCCTGAGCCACCGGCGGCCGGTCCCGGCTGGTGGGCGTCGGCGCGCGGTCACTACGGTGGAGCCGTGAGCGCCGACGCCCCCCTCCGCCGCACCGTCGACGGTGGCGACTGCACGGGGGAGCTGCTCGACGAGGGCGCCCTCGTCCTGCGCTGGGCCCCGCTCCGTGCGGCCCCGGTCCTCTTCGCCCACCCCTCGGTCCCGGTCCGGCCGGGCGTCCCGCCGCACGCCGGCATCCCCGTCTGCTGGCCGTGGTTCGGGCCGGGCCGCTCGGGGAGGATGACGCCCTCGCACGGCTGGGCCCGCAGCACCGTCTGGTCGTTCGTCGGCGAGGACGTCGACACGCACGAGACGACGCTGCGGATGCGGCTCACCTCCGACGACGCCAGCGACCCGCAGTGGCCCCACCCGTACCGGCTCGACCTCGTCGCCCGTCTCGGCGCGCGGCTCGAGGTGTCGCTCTCCACGACGAACACCGGCGCGGAGCCGGTCGAGCTCGAGGAGGCGCTGCACGCCTACCTCGCGGTCGGCGACGTCCGGCAGGTCTCCATCAGCGGGCTCGACGGGGCCGCCTTCCACGACAAGGTGACCGGCCGCGACGAGGTGCAGGACGGCGACCTCGTCCTCACCGGCGAGACCGACCGCGTCTACCGCTCGGACGCGCCGGTCACGGTCACCGACCCCGTCCTCGGCCGGGTGCTGCGCGTCGAGACCGAGGGAGCCGCCGACCGCGTCGTGTGGAACCCCGGCCCCGAGAAGGGTCCCGGCGTCGCCGACGTCGGCGACCAGTGGCCCCGCTTCGTCTGCGTCGAGGCGGCCAACGCCCTCGACGACGCCGTGACCGTCGGCCCGGGGGAGACCCGGACGATGACCTACCGCCTCACCGTGGAGGACCTGTGACCTGGCTCGACACCCCGACGCACCGCGAGTGGCTTGGCCGAGGGCTCACCGACGTCCTGACGTTCGCGCTGCGCTCCATCCGGCCGGAGGGTGGCTTCCACCACCTCGGCGCCGACGGCTCGCCGCTCCCCGGCCGCCGGCCGCTGCTGTTCCTCACGGCGCGGATGGCCTACTCGGCGAGTGCCGGTGTGCGCCACGGCATCCCGGGTTCCGGCGACCTCCTCGACCACGCGATGGCCTCGCTCACCGGCCTGCACGCCGACACCGTCAACGGCGGCTGGCTCACCGAGCCCGGGGTCGAGACGCGCAAGTCGACCTACGACCACGTCCACGTCGGGCTGGCCGCGTCGGCGGCGCTCGGGGTCGGGCACCCGTCGGCCGCAACGCTGCTCGAGCAGGTCGTCGACGTGGTCGACACGCGCCTCTGGGACCCCGCGACCGAGACGCTCCAGGAGTCGTTCGCGGCGGACTGGTCCGACCCCGAGGACTACCGCGGCGCCAACGCCAACATGCACGGCACCGAGGCGTTCCTCGCGATGGGCACGGCGACCGGTGACGCCGTCTGGCACCGGCGCGCGCTGGCCATGGCCGAGCGGCTCATCGACCGCTCGGCCCGCGAGAACGGCTGGCTGCTGCCGGAGCACTACACGGCCGGCTGGGAGGTCCTGCCCGAGTACAACCGCGACGAGCCGATGCATCCGTTCCGGCCGTACGGGGCGACATTCGGGCACTCGCTCGAGTGGGCCCGCTTCCTCCTCCAGCTCGAGGCGTCGCCGCTCGTCGGCTCACCGGCCTGGCTGCTCGAGGCCGCCGACGCCCTCGGTCGCCGCGCGCTCGACGGCGGGTGGGCCCTGGACGGACGGCCCGGCCTCGTCTACACCGTCGACTGGGACGGCCGACCGGTCGCCGACGTCCGGCTGCACTGGCCGGTCTGCGAGGGCATCCAGCTCTCGGCGTCGCTGGTGCGGCGCACCGGCGACGAGCACTGGGAGTCCTGGTACCGACGGCTGTGGGACCACGCCGCGCGGTACTTCGTCGACGAGCGGGGCACGTGGCGCAACGAGCTCGACGAGACGATGGCCGAGGGCGGGCAGATCTGGCCCGGTCGACCCGACGTCTACCACTGTGGCGGGGCGCTCGCCGGGCCGCTCGAGGCCTGAGCGACAGGTCCTCGCGCGGCTGCTCCCGGGTGGGTGGGGGTCAGAGCCAGCCGAGGCCCTGGGCGACGAGCAGCACGCCGAAGATCGCGAAGAGCGCGGCGGCGCCGTACTTGATCGCCTTCTCCGGCAGCTTCTTACCGAGCAGCGCGCCGACGCCGATGGCCAGCGCGTCCGCGGCGACCATCCCGACCGTGCTGCCGACCCAGGTGCCGAACCAGCCCTCCTGGGTGGCGAGGGTGATGGTGGCCAGCATCGTCTTGTCGCCGAGCTCGGCGAGGAAGAAGGCGACGCCGACGGCGACGATGGCGGCGCCGGTGCTGCGCCGGGCCTTGTCGGCCTCCTCGTCGGTCAGCTCGTCGCCGCGCAACGTCCACGCGGCGAAGGCCAGGAAGGCCACGCCGGCGACGACCGAGATGACGCCCTGGTAGTCGGCGAAGGCGGTGCCGACCGCGGCGCCGATGCCGACCGACGCGAGGTGGACGACGGCGGTGGCGACGGTGATGCCGAGGAGGACGTCGCGGGCGCGGTAGCGGGTGGCGAAGGTCATCGCCATGAGCTGGCTCTTGTCGCCGAGCTCGGCGACGAAGATCACGGCGGTGCTGAGCAGGAACGCGTACATGTGATGGGGGCTCTTCCTCGTGCCGGACGAGGAGTGCCGCGGGGACGGACGTCTCGGCCGGCACGTCCGGTGGTGGGCACGTGCGTCTGGCCGAAAGTCTCGTCCGCCACCGAGGGTGGCCCGCCGTACCGGACCCGGGGGTCAGTGTGTCGACACGGCGATTGGGGACTACTCCCTTTCGGGCCCCACGGTAGCGGTCGGGCGCCGACGCCGCGAAATCCGTCCGCGGTCAGGGGGTGCGGCGGGTGGCGTCGATGAGGCGGCCGAGCCTGTCGCGGATCTCCTCCAGCTCGGTGACGTCCATCCCGAGCCGTTCGATGACGGCCGGCGGGATCTGCTCGGCGCGGCGTCGCAGCCGCCGGCCGGCCGGGGTGAGGCCGACGCTGACGGCCCGCTCGTCCGCGGTGTCGCGGCGGCGTTCGACGAGGCCGCCGGCCTCCAACCGCTTGAGCAGGGGCGAGAGGGTCGCGGGCTCGAGGCTGAGGCGCCGGGCGATCTCCGAGACCCGCAGCGGCGACTCCTCCCAGAGCGCCAGCATGACGAGGTACTGCGGGTGGGTCAGGCCCATGGGTTCGAGCAGCGGCCGGTAGAGGCCGATGACGTTGCGGCTCGCGACCGCGAGGGCGAAGCACACCTGGCGGTCGAGGGCGAGGAGGTCGACCGCCTCCTCGGGTGCGGGCTGGCGCGCGGTGGACACGGTGCGATCCTACGACGACGACGAGGTAGCATCGTGGACGAATAGTTAGTGCACGAACTACATGGAGGATGTCATGGCCCGTCAGCCGTCCGAGGGGCTCTCGCTCCTGTACCGCATCGGGTGGCGGTTCCGGTACGTCACGACGAGTGTCTTCGGCCCCGCCCAGCTCGGGACGGACGACCCCCAGCTGCGCCTGCGCCGCGAGCGCGAGCGGAAGGTGGCCGCCGCCCGCGCCCACCGCGAGGCGTCCTGACCTGCGCTCTCGCGCGAGCGCGGTCGAGGTGAACGAGGTCACGGCATACCGGACGGCCTCGGCGTCGTTGGACCCTGCCGGTCCATGATTCCGCGACACCCCTGGAGGTCCCCGATGACCGAGTCCGCCCCCACCACGTCCGCGCGCGAGTGGCGTCTGCGCAGCCGCCCGACCGGGTGGCCCACCCCGGGGGACTTCGAGCTCGCCGAGAGCGCCGTCCCCGAGCTCGCCGACGGGCAGCTCCGCGTGCGGAACGTCGTCCTCTCGGTCGACCCGTACATGCGCGGACGGATGAGCGCCGCCAAGTCCTACGCCGCCCCGTACGCGGTCGGCGAGGCGATGACCGGGGGTGCCGTCGGTGTGGTCGAGGAGTCGCGCGCCGACGGGTTCGCCGTCGGTGACCACGTCCTCCACGGGCTCGGCTGGCGCGAGGTCGCCGTGCTCGACGCGTCGGAGGCTCGCGTCGTCGACGCCTCCGTCGCACCGGCATCCGCCTACCTGGGCGTCCTCGGGATGACCGGGCTCACCGCCTACGCCGGCCTGACCCGCACCGCGTCCCTCGAGGAGGGTGACGTCGTCTTCGTCTCCGGTGCGGCCGGTGCCGTCGGCGGAGCGGTCGGCCAGATCGCCAGGGCCCTCGGTGCCTCGCGGGTCATCGGCTCGGCCGGCTCCCCGGAGAAGGTGCGCCACCTCACCGAGGACCTCGGCTTCGACGCCGCGTTCTCGTACCGCGACGGCCGCGTCTCGGACCACCTGCGCGAGCTCGCGCCGGACGGCATCGACGTCTACTTCGACAATGTCGGCGGTGAGCACCTCGAGGCGGCCATCGGGTCGCTGCGGCTCGGCGGTCGGATCGCCGTCTGCGGGATGATCTCGGTCTACAACGACACCGAGCCCGCCCCGGGCCCGCGCAACCTCTCGCGCCTCATCCAGACCCGCGGCCGGATCCAGGGCTTCCTCGTCGGCGACCACTACGACCTCGCCGGCGAGTACTTCCGCCGTGCGGCCGGCTGGCTCGCGGACGGCACGCTCTCGCTGCGGGAGACCTCGGTCGACGGCTTCGAGAACGCCGTCGACGCCTTCCTCGGGGTCCTGCGCGGTGAGAACACCGGCAAGATGGTCGTCCGGCTCTGAGCGGGATCCGCCGGCGTCGTCGACGACACACCCTCGCGGTGTTCACCGGCGACCCCGGGGGGTGCACGCTGGGGGTGTGACCGCGGCGTCGCCCGTGACGTCCGCCCCGTGGCACGCGGTGTCCGTGGCGGAGGCCGCCGGGCGGCTCGGGGTCGACCCCGGTCTCGGTCTCGACCCCGAGGAGGCGGCTCGGCGGCTCGCCCGCGACGGCCCGAACACGGTTCCCGAGAGGGGTGGCCGGGGGCTGCGCGACCTCGTCGTGGAGCAGGTCCGCGACGTGATGATCCTGCTGCTGCTCGCGGCCACCGTCGTCTCGGGCCTGGTCGGCGACCTCGCCGACACGATCGCCATCGTCGTCATCCTCGTGCTCAACGCGGCGATCGGCGTGGTGCAGGGGCTGCGCGCCGAGCACGCGCTGGAGGCCCTGCGAGCGCTGTCCGCGCCGCACGCCGAGGTCCTGCGCGGTGGTCGGCCCACGCGCGTCGACTCGGCCGAGGTCGTGGTCGGGGACGTGGTGCTCCTCGAGGCCGGCGCCCTCGTGCCCGCGGACCTGCGCCTCGTCGAGGCCGCCTCCCTCTCGGTCGCGGAGGCCGCCCTGACCGGGGAGTCGGTGCCGGTCACCAAGGGCACCCGTCCCGTCCACGGCACGGCGGTCCCCGTGGGCGACCGCTCGTGCATGGCCCACCGGGGCACCGAGGTGACCTCCGGACGTGGTGTGGGTCTCGCCGTCGCGGTCGGGGCGGACACCGAGATCGGCCGGGTCGCCGAGCTCATCATCGGGGCTGATGACGTGCGGACCCCGTTGCAGCGCAGGCTCGCTCACCTCTCGACACGCCTGGCCGCGGCGGTGGTGGTCATCTCGGCCGTCGTCTTCGTGGCCGGACTGCTGCGGGGTGAGGACCCCGTGGTCATGCTGCTCACCGCCGTCAGCCTCGCGGTCGCCGCGGTCCCGGAGGCGCTGCCGGCGGTCGTCACGATCTCGCTCGCCCTCGGGGCGGCCGTCATGGTGCGACAGCAGGCCCTCGTGCGCCGGCTCCCGGCCGTCGAGACCCTCGGGTCGGTCACCCACATCTGCTCGGACAAGACCGGAACGTTGACCCGCAACCGGATGGCCGTCGATGCCGTGTGGACGCCCTCGGGCGACACCGACGGGCTCGCCGAGGCCCTCGTCGCCTGCACGGACGCCGTCCTCGGGGACGGCGACGATGACGCCCGGGGTGACCCGACGGAGGTGGCCCTGCTGCGCCACGCCGCGCGGTCCGCCACCGGCCCGGCGCGCCCACGGGTGGGCGAGCTCCCCTTCGACGCCGAGCGGCGGCGGATGCTCACCCTGCACGCCCGCGGGTCGGCCGGGTCGGCCGGGTCGGCCGACCGGTACGTCGCCTTCGCGAAGGGAGCCCCGGAGTCGCTGCTGCCGAGGTGCGGCCTCGACGAGGGCCTCCGGCGGGAGGCCGACGAGCGCGCCCGGACGATGGCGGCTGCCGGCCTGCGGGTCCTCGCCGTCGCGCGGCGCGACCTCGACCGGCTGCCCGAGGACCTGCGCGAGGCGGAGCGGGGGATGACGCTGCTCGGCCTCGTCGGCCTCCTCGACCCGCCGCGCCCGGAGGCCGCCGCGGCCGTCGCCGAGTGTCGTGCGGCGGGCATCGTCCCGGTGATGATCACGGGCGACCACCCGGTCACCGCCCACGCGATCGCCGAGCGGGTGGGCGTCGCCGAGCCCCACCACGACGCGAGCGACGTGCTGACCGGGCAGGACCTCGCCGACCTGGGCGACGCGGCCCTGGAGGCCAGGGTGCTCGGCGCCCGGGTCTACGCGCGCGTCGACCCGGCGCAGAAGATCCGCATCGTGCGGGCACTCCAGGCGCAGGGTCAGGTGGCCGCCATGACCGGTGACGGCGTCAACGACGCACCGGCGTTGCGCCAGGCCGACATCGGGGTGGCGATGGGGGCCGGAGGCACCGATGTCGCCCGGGGGGCGTCGGCGATGGTGCTGCTCGATGACAACTTCGCGACGATCGTCGGGGCGGTCCGCGAGGGGCGGCGGATCTACGACAACATCCGCCGCTTCGTGAAATACACGCTCACGAGCAACGCCGGCGAGATCTGGGTGATGTTCCTCGGGCCGCTGCTCGGCCTGCCGCTCCCCCTGTTGCCCCTGCAGATCCTCTGGATCAACCTCGTGACCGACGGGCTCCCCGGACTCGCCCTCGCCCGCGAGCCGGCCGAGCCCACGGTGATGCGCCGGCCACCGCGGCCTCCGGAGGAGAGCATCTTCGCCCACGGGGTGACGTGGCACATCGCCTGGGTCGGCCTGCTCATCGGCGGGGTCTCCTTGGCCGGGATGGGCTGGGCGCGACTCGAAGGCGCGGAGAACTGGCAGACGGTCGTCTTCACCGTCCTCGTCCTCGCCCAGCTCGGCCACTCCCTGGCCGTCCGCTCGGAGACCCAGCCCTCCTTCGGCCGACGCTTCGCGACCAACCCGGCGCTGCTCGGCGCGGTCGTCCTCACCGTCGGGCTCCAACTGGCGGTCGTCTACCTGCCGTGGCTCCAGGGGGTCTTCCAGACCGGCGGGCTGTCGGCGCGGCAGCTGGTGGTCTGCGTCGGGCTGGCCCTCGTCGTCCCGGCGGCCGTCGAGGGTGAGAAGGCCCTCGTGCGCCGCGGGCTGCTGTACGGGCGCTCGGGCTCGTAGGGTCGGGTCATGAGCGAGATGCGCTACCAGCCCCTCGGGGACAGCGGCCTGATGGTGTCGGTGGTCGGCGTCGGGTGCAACGCCTTCGGGTCGCGCATCGACGCCGACCGGACCGCGGCCGTCGTCGATGCGGCTGTCGAGGCGGGCATCACGCTCTTCGACACCGCCGACTCCTACGGCGACGGCGCGAGCGAGGAGCTGCTCGGTCGGGCCCTCGGGTCGCGCCGCGAGTCCGTCGTCGTCGCGACGAAGTTCGGGATGGGCGAGCACGACGCGGAGCACTTCGGGGCCCACGGGTCCCGGCGCTACGTACGCCGGGCCGTCGAGGCGAGCCTGCGCCGGCTCGGGACGGACCACATCGACCTCTACCAGCTGCACCGCCCGGACCCGATCACGCCGGTCGAGGAGACCCTCGGCGCGATGAGCGAGCTCGTCACCGAGGGGAAGGTGCGCTACCTCGGCTCCTCGAACCTCTCGGCGTGGCAGGTCGTCGACGCCGACTGGGTGGCCCGCACCAGCGGCACGCAGCGATTCGTCTCCGCGCAGAACGAGTACTCGCTCTACAACCGCCTCGCCGAGGCCGAGCTGGTGCCGGCGTGCGAGGAGGTGGGCGTCGGCCTGCTGCCGTACTTCCCACTCGCGTACGGGCTGCTCACCGGCAAGTACCGGCGCGGCGAGTCGGCGCCCGAGGGGACGCGGCTCGCGGCGTCGAGCCAGGCCTCGCGGCTGGAGTCGGCGAACTGGGACCGCATCGAGGCGCTGGAGTCGTTCGCCCGTGAGCGCGGCATCTCGATGCTCCAGCTCGCCGTCGGCGGTTTGGTCGCGCAGCCCGCGGTGGCGAGCGTCATCAGCGGCGCGACCCGTCCGGAGCAGGTGCGTGCCAACGCCGAGGCCGGGCTCTGGGAGCCGACGCTCGAGGACCTCGCCGCTCTCGACGCGCTCGGCGAGAGCCCCGCGTTCTCGTACACGACCTTCGCCTGAGCCCTGGAGTGCCGAGCGGTCGGCCGCGATCTGGGTGGCGTGCTA
Source organism: Micrococcales bacterium (assembly GCA_014763705.1). Classification (GTDB taxonomy): domain Bacteria; phylum Actinomycetota; class Actinomycetes; order Actinomycetales; family Dermatophilaceae; genus Phycicoccus. Next base: position 14,521 of record JACXUW010000027.1, read on the forward strand.
GGTGGTGACGACCCACTCGCCGTAGAACAGGCCGAGCCCGGCGAGCACGCAGATGCCGGCGACGATCCAGAACCGGATGACGATCGTGATCTCGGCCCAGCCGACCACCTCGAAGTGGTGGTGCAGCGGCGCGATCCGGAAGACCCGCTTGCCCCGGGTCCTGAAGCTCACGACCTGGATGATGACGGACAGCGTGACGATGACGAACAGTCCCCCGAGCACCCCGAGCAGCAGCTCGGTGCGGGTGAGGACGGCGAGCCCGGCGAGGGCGGCGCCGAGTGAGAGGGAGCCGGTGTCGCCCATGATGATCGACGCCGGTGCCGCGTTCCACCAGAGGAAGCCGAAGCAGGCACCGGCGACGGCAGCCGCGACGACGGCGAGGTCGAGGGCGTCGGACCCCGGGTAGCAACTGGGTCCCGGTGCGAGGGAACAGCTCTCGTTGTGCTGCCAGAGGCTGATCATCGTGTAGGCGCCGAAGACCATGACGGAGGCGCCGATGGCGAGCCCGTCGAGCCCGTCGGTGAGGTTGACGCCGTTGGAGGCGCCGGTGATGAGCAGGTTCGCCCACAGGAGGAAGAGGATCGACCCGACGACCGGCCCTGCGAAGGCGAGGTCGAGCCGGGTGTCGCGGACGAACGAGATCGCGGTCGAGGCCGGTGCCTTGCCGTGCTCGTCGGTCAGCCACAGGGCGAGGGCCGCGAAGACGACGGTGACGAGCGTCTGCCCGGCGAGCTTCTGCCGTGACGTCAGGCCGAGGCTGCGCTCGGCCCGGATCTTCGTGAAGTCGTCGAGGAAGCCGACCGCCCCGAGGCCGACGAGGAGGAAGAGGACGAGGAGCGCGCTGACGGAGACGGGGCTGGTCGTCACGCGGGCGAGGTCGCCGGCGTCCAGTCCCAGGAGGAGCAGGTGCGAGCCGAAGTAGCCGACGAGCGCCGCGCCGATGACGACCGCACCACCCATCGTCGGCTTGCCGCGCTTGACGTGGTGCAGCGTGAGGTCGTCGTGGATGGGCTGCCCGTAGCCGCGGCGGACGAGGAACCGGATGAACAGCGGTGTGCCGAGCAGGGACACGAGCAGCGCGAGCCCGCCGGCGAGCATCACGTTGACCATCGGTTCTCCTGGGTCCGGGTGGTGCGGAGGCTCGGCAGCGCCGAGTCGCAGCCCGCATCCCCCGCGTCTCGCGACCCTACCGGCGTGGTCGCCCCGGCCCATCGGCGGGCACGCCGGCCACGCCCTGGGGCCGGGGTTGTCGGGAGCGGAGGGAGACAACCGCCTCCGACACCGACAACCCCGTCGGGTGTGGCCGCCTCACCGTGGTCCGGGGTCGAGGGAAGGCTCCCCAGTTGACGTGCGGTGCGGTGGGAGCGTTGGCGGTGTTTCTGAATCGGCCCTTCCCCAACGGTCACGTTCTAGGCTGTGAGCGAGATGAACCGCGCTCCCTCCGACACGACCAGAGGCTTCGCAAGCGCTGGGTGCTGGGTAATCTTGGCTGCATCAGTTTTCAGTCGCGGCCCTGGAATTGGGGGCTGGGCCGGTGTGCTGGTCACATTTGTCTGTCTTCAAGTCGTCTTTCACATGATGCGTCGGTCAGCGAAACTCGCCGCGCGAAAGCTGAATTTGCTCTTCCTGTTCTAGTTCTTCCCGCCTGAAGTGGTCGCTGTCCGTCACCCACGGCACCTGGCCTTTCGCCGATGAGCGCGGCGCGCCAGGGCTTGAGGGCCAACCGTCCCGGGACCCACGGAGTGTCCGGCCCCCATATCTGGTCCATCTCGGGCACACTTCTCCCGACGTCACCGGAAACGGAACAAACCGAATGGCGCGGCTCAGCGGGTCGGCGGAGTTCGGGGCGCCCCACTATGGCGCCCTACGAGGGCCGGAGCCATGGGGGCGGAGAGGCTCGCATCACGTCTTCGGTCATGATCATGGCCCTGAACTGTCGGCGAGCCTCGGTAAGGAGGTCGTTCGGTGGGTTCGGGCCCTGCAGCCAGCGCGCCGGTTCCGTGGACTGCACCAGGTACCGCCCGGGCGTCAACGGCTCAACGGTGAACCCCGCCAGGTCGCCTGCCCGCGCCAGGTGGTTCTCGGTCAGGATCTGCGCGACGTAGGCGTCCGGGACGTACTCGGACAGGAGATGGCTCGTCATCTGCGACCCCATCGCATCCTCCTGGGCTGTCCACGGTCGCCCGAGACACAAAGGGATGTCCCGCAGGTCAGGCGCGCCACCTCCTGCGTACCGGACGAACGCGTAGTCGACCCACGCGCTGAACGGGCACCAGGCGTCCAGCAGCAAGGCCAGTCGCTCCGTGGGGTCCCTGGTGACGTCCACGAGCTGGACGTGGCCGTGGGCGGGATAGGTGATCGCGACCGTCCGCATCCGCCTCGGAGACGCCAGGTCGGCGGTGAAGAAGCGGTTCAGCTCGTCCGGCCAAGCCTCGATCAGGGCCTCGCGAAGTCGAGCTGGTGAGACACGCTCCTCCTCGCCCCCCATCACCCTGACGATGTCGGCCCCTGGAAACCGCAGCCAGCTCGCGAGCGCGTCCACCAAGGACGGGTCCCTGAGGATGGCCGGGTCGGGGCCGGTGGTCACACTCTGCTCGTGCGACGTCGTGAAGCTGAGGAAGCCGGTCAACTGCGGGGGTCCCTCGGCGAGGTCCCACAGATCCGCGATGGTCGAAGGGTGCCGCACCGGTCGGACCTGGACAGGGTTCGGCGAGGCACGCAACGCGTCGAGGAACCGGCCGATCCATGCCTGGCCGGCGTCAGCCGCACCGGAAGGGTTCGTCACGGCCACGAGAACCGACCCGGCGGGCCCCGAGTCCGTCGAGGCATGCACGGACAGATCCACGGCGTCCTGTCCGGACGGGGCCGAGGCCCGGGTCACCGCGTTTTCGACGTGTGCCATCAGCTCCGAGGCGTCGGTTCCCCGCGGGCGTTCGACCACGAGATCGACTGCCCTCCAACTCCCGGCCGCAAATGCTGCGCGCACGTCCTGGGGCACCCCTCCGACGTCGGCCATGGACCCAACCTTCACATGAACCGGCGACACCGCTGCACATCCACCACGCACATCGATTCTGGACGTCAGGCCCGAGACCCAGAGCACGGTACGGGCGCAGCCCTTAGAGGGGGCGGGCGGTGGCGTCGGGCAGGTGGCGGGTGAGCTCGTCGCGGAGGATGGCGCGCATCGTTGCGCCCATGGGTTCAGGGATGACGCCGTCGCTGTCGACGGAGAGGGTGGGACGGTCCTCGATGGTGACGACGCCGGCCCAGGAGGGGGTGTGCAGGTCGATTGCCTCGCGCAGCATGGTGTCGACGTCGGGGTGTTCAACGCCGTCGCCGTCGACGAGGGTGAGCCGGTTGGCGGCGGCCTGCAGGGCTCGGGTGAGATCTGTGTCGTCGGCGGTGGTGGTCACGGCGACGTTCTCGGCGGCGCCGATGTAGACGTCGGGGACGTGGGGATGCCGGACCGGCGCGAAGCAGGCCTCGTCCACGGCGACCAAGGGGTTTAGCGGTGGGGAG
>JACXUW010000426.1 GCA_014763705.1 Micrococcales bacterium
TCCCCGAGCACACCGCGGCCTGAGCCGGTCAGGCGGGGCGGGCGTGACGACCGGTCGGCGGGCGTCGACGCAGCCAGACCACCTCGACGACCGGCAGGCTGGCAAGGCCGACGACGGCAGCGCCGCCACCGGTCATCAGGCCGGCCTCGAGCGCGCCGCCCCACCCCGAGCCGTACACCTGGGTGGGGTCGCCCTCGTAGAACGCGGCCACGGTGTCCCCGACGTCCCCGCCGGCGCCGACCAGGCCCACGTCGAGGAGCACGACGTCCCCGTCCTCACCGAGGAAGTCACCGCTGCGTGAGCACGGTCCCTTGCCGGTGCAGTCGACCGCGGTGATCCGCAACGTCCCGGGGACACCGTCGGCGTGGGCGGCCCGCCACGCAGGTGGCGCCTGGAGGAGACCGAGGACGACCAGAGCGCAGCCGGCGACGCCCCCGACGACGTGCCGCACGACCTCGACCGTCGAACCGGCGCGCCGCAGCACCTGCCGGACGCGGCGCAGCGCACGCCGGGCTGCGCCGACGTGCGGGAGGGAGCGGAACTCGAGGGGACGCACGAGGTTCCGACTGCGGTGGCCCCCCGCCGGTTCCATCCTCGAGGTCGAGTGCGGACGTGGTCACCACGGCAGCCACCTCCGCACTCGACGCCGGGGAGGGCGGATCCGAAAACGGTTCGCCCGGCGCCCGGCCCGGGTCATACCGTGGACGTCACCATGCCGAGCCGCCGACCACCCTGGGACTACGGCGTGCGACCCGACGACGCCGCGCCCGCCGATGCCGACCGCCTCCTCGTCTGGCTCGCACGCCGGCAGTGGCGTGGGCTCGTGGCGGGCGCGTGCTTCGGCATCCCGTGGATGCTCTCCGTCGCGCTCGTGCCGGCGGCCATCGGGCACGCGGTCGACGACGGCATCGTGGCCCGCGACGGCCGGGCGCTCCTCCTGTGGTCGGGCGCCGTGCTCGGGCTCGGGCTGCTCGCGGCAGCCGCCGGCAACGGGCGGCACTGGTTCGCCGTGCGCAACTGGCTCACCGCGGCCTTCCGCTCCGGCGTGGTCGCCGACCGCGCGGTGCGCCGCACCGGGCCGGCCCTGACCCGCTCGATGCCGGCCGGCGAGGTGCTGGCCAGCTTCACGAGCGACTTCGGCCGGATGGGCCACAGCTTCGACGTCTTCGCCCGGTTCATGGGCGCCGTCGTCTCGTTCGTCGTCGTCGCCGTCATCCTGCTGCGCGGCTCGCTGCTGCTCGGGCTCATCATGCTGCTCGGCGGACCGCTGCTCGTCGCGTCCCTCGCCTTCGTCATGAAGCCCCTCCAACGCCGGCAGAGCGCCCAGCGCGAGGAGGCCGGCCGGCTCACCGCGCTCGGCGCCGACACCGTGGCGGGCCTTCGCGTCCTGCGCGGCATCGGTGGCGAGGAGTCCTTCCTCGAGCGCTACCGCACCCAGTCGCAGCAGGTGCGCCGGGCCGGGGTCCGGGTCGCCGGCACCCAGGCGACCCTCGACTCGGCGCAGGTGCTGCTGCCCGGGCTCTTCGTCCTCGTCGTCACCGGCGTCGGCGCGCACCTCGCGGTCGCCGGCGAGATCACGCCGGGCCAGCTCGTCGCGTTCTACGGGTACACGGCCTTCCTCACCATCCCGCTTCAGACGGCGGTCGAGATGGCCGACAAGCTGATCACCACCCGCGTCGCCGCCCGGCGGATCGCCCGCATCCTCGCGACCGAGCCCGACCACCCCGACCTGCCGTCGCGCGGACCGCTCGCCCTCGACGGTGTCCTCACCGATCCGGCCTCGGGTGTCACCGTCGAGCCCGGGGTCCTCACCGCGCTGGTCAGCGCACGCCCGGAGGAGACCGCGGCCGTCGCCGCACGCCTGGGTCGAACCGTCGGCGGGAACCACGGGGTCACCTGGGGCACAACGGATCTCGACGGACTACCGATCGCCGACGTTCGCTCGCACATCCTCGTCTCGCAGGCCGACCCACGGCTGTTCAGCGGACCGCTGCGCCGCGAGCTCGGGGGCCCCGACGACGACACGCGCCTCGCGACGGTCGAGGTCGCCGACGCCGCGGACGCCCTCGCCGCGGTCGACGGCGGCCTCGACGGCGAGCTCGAGGAGCGCGGCCGCTCGCTCTCCGGTGGCCAGCGCCAGCGGCTCGCCCTGGCCCGCGCCCTGCTGCGCGACCCCGAGGTCCTCGTCCTCGTCGAGCCGACGAGCGCCGTCGACGCGCACACCGAGGCCCGCATCGCCGGCCGGCTCGCCGCCCACCGCAAGGGACGGACGACGGTCGTCGTCACCGCGAGCCCGCTGCTGCTCGACCACGCCGACGTCGTCCACCTCGTCGAGCACGGACGGGTCGTCGCCACCGGCTCGCACCGCGAGCTGTCCCGGAGCCACCCCGGCTACCGGTCCGTCGTCGTCCGCGGGGAGGAGGACTGATGTCACCGCTGCGCGACCGCACCGACCACGCCCGCCGCACGCTCCCGATCGCTCCCGGGCGGGTGGTCCGCGAGCACGTCGGCGTCCTCCTGCGCGACCACCGGCGGGCCCTCGTGTGGGTGCTCGTCTGGCACCTCGTCGCCGCCGTCGTCGGGCTCGCCGGGCCGTGGGTCATCGGTCAGGTCGTCGGCACCGTGACGACCGGGCGGGCCGCGATCACGAGCATCGACGTCCTCGTCGGGCTGCTCGCCGCCGCGCTCCTCGCCGAGACCGGGGCGACGTGGATCGCCCGACGCAGCTCGTTCGTCCTCTCCGAGCAGGTCTTCGCCCGGCTGCGCGAGGACTTCGTCGCGTCCGCCGTCCGGCTGCCGCTCTCCACCGTCGAGCGCGCCGGCACCGGCGACCTGCTCGCCCGGACGACGAACGACATCGACGCGATCAGCTACGTCATCCGCTTCGGCATCCCGAGCGTCGTCGTCTCGTGCACGACCGTCCTCGTCACCGGCGTCGCGACCGTCCTCGCGTCGCCGCTCGCCGCGCTGCCCCTCCTCC
>JACXUW010000028.1 GCA_014763705.1 Micrococcales bacterium
GTGGGGCGCGTCACACGGTGGGGGGACTCACATCCGGCACGCGTTCCGACGGCTCGGAGCCCCGGGCACACTGGGCTGCGACCCCCCGACGAGACGCGAAGGCGGCGATCCGCGCATGTCCCGACTCCAGAGCACCGACGGCCTCACCGAGGAGCAGCACGAGCTCATCAAGCTGGTCCGCGAGTTCGTCGACGAGCAGATTCTCCCGGTCGCCACCGAGCTCGAGCACCAGGACGAGTACCCGACGCAGATCGTCGAGGGCATGAAGGAGATGGGCATCTTCGGGCTGATGATCCCCGAGGAGTACGGCGGCCTCGGCGAGAGCCTCCTGACCTACGCGCTCGTCGTCGAGGAGATCGCCCGCGGCTGGATGAGCGTCAGCGGCATCATCAACACGCACTTCATCGTCGCGTACCTGCTCCTCCAGCACGGCACCGAGGAGCAGAAGCAGCGCTACCTGCCGCGGATGGCGACCGGCGAGGTGCGCGGCGCGTTCTCGATGTCCGAGCCCGGGCTCGGCTCCGACGTCGCGGCGATCCGCACCAAGGCGGTCCGGGGCGAGGACGGCGGCTGGACGATCGACGGCCAGAAGATGTGGCTGACCAACGGCGGCTCGGCCAACCTCGTCGCGGTCCTCGTCAAGACCGACCTCGGCGAGTCCGACAGCCCGTACAAGAACATGACGACCTTCCTCGTCGAGAAGGAGCCCGGGTTCGGCGAGACCGCGCAGGGCGTCACGGTCCCCGGCAAGATCGAGAAGATGGGCTACAAGGGCGTCGACACGACCGAGCTCGTCCTCCAGGGCCACCGCACCACCGACGAGCAGGTCCTCGGCGGGGTGCCGGGCAGGGGCTTCTACCAGATGATGGACGGGGTCGAGGTGGGCCGCGTCAACGTCGCGGCGCGCGCCTGCGGCCTCTCGCGGCGCGCCTTCGAGCTCGGCATCGCCTACAGCCAGCAGCGCGAGACCTTCGGCAAGAAGATCGCCGAGCACCAGGGCATCCTCTTCCGGCTCGCCGACATGGCGACCAAGGTCGAGGCCAGCCACCAGATGATGGTCAAGGCAGCGCGGCTCAAGGACGCCGGGCAGCGCAACGACCTCGAGGCCGGGATGGCCAAGTACCTCGCCGCCGAGAACTGCGCCGACGTCGTCGAGCAGTCCTTCCGCATCCACGGCGGGTACGGCTACTCCAAGGAGTACGAGATCGAGCGCCTCTACCGGGAGGCGCCGATGCTGCTCATCGGCGAGGGCACCGCCGAGATCCAGAAGATGATCATCGGCCGCCGGCTGCTCGAGGACTACAAGGCCCGCTGAGGCGGCGTCCCGGCACCGCCGGGACGACCGACGGACGACACACAGGAGACGGAGGTCGCCCGGTCCCGCGTGTCGAGCCGTGAGTGTGCCGCATCGTGTCGTCCGCCCGTCGGGGTCCGGCGGCGCCCGGGCAGTCGAGCCGCACAGCGGGCGTGCAGCCGACGTCCAGCCGGCGGTGACACACTGGGGGCATGAGCACCCAGCCCATGCGTCCGGGCCTGCGGGCCGCCCTGTCGCTGGAGTACCCGATGAGTCTCGGGGTCCACGACTCCTACGAGGAGGCCCAGAAGGCCGTCGACTACCTGTCCGACCACGAGTTCCCGGTCCAGGACGTGATGATCGTCGGCACCGACCTCAAGCAGATCGAACGGGTGACCGGACGGCTCACCCAGGGTCGGGTCATCGGCGCCGGTGCGCTCTCGGGCATGTGGCTCGGTCTCTTCGTCGGGACGATCTTCGCCGTCTTCGACCCCAACGGGCTCAACGTCGTCAACATCCTCGCCACCGTCGTGTTCGGTGCCGTGTTCGGGATGATCTGGGCCTGGTTCGGCTACCGGCTGACCCGGGGCCAGCGCGACTTCACGTCGGTGAGCCAGGTCGTCGCGGCGAAGTACGAGGTCCTCGTCGAGCACCGGCACGTCGCCCGCGGACGCGAGCTCCTCACCCAGATGGACCCGATGAAGGCCGCCCAGGAGGAGGTGCGTCGCGCTCAGGAGGAGGAGCGGGCCCGCCTCGCGTCCGAGCACCCGGCGACCGCGCCCCAGGACCCTCCCCAGGCCTGAGCGGCGGGCGTATCGTCGGCGCATGTCCGACGAGCGCCCGTCCCTGATGCCCCTCGAGGGGCCGTTCACCTCCGTCCTCTGCGTCGTCGCGCACCCGGACGACATCGAGTACGGCACCGCCGCCGTCGTCCACCGCTGGGTCGGTGAGGGCGCGACCGTCGCGTACTTCCTGCTGACCCGCGGCGAGGCGGGCATCGACACGATGCCGCCGGAGCGGGCCGGCGCCGTCCGCGAGGCCGAGGAGCGCGAGAGCGCGCGGCGGGTCGGGGTCGACGTCGTCGAGTTCGGCGGCCTCACCGACGGGGCGATCGAGTACGGCGTGCCGCTGCGGCGCGCGATCGCCGCCGCCATCCGGCGCCACCGCCCGCAGCTCGTCGTCGGCCAGAGCTGGGAGATGTTCTTCGGCCCGAACATGGTCAACCAGGCCGACCACCGAGCGGTCGGGCTGGCCACGCTCGACGCGGTCGCCGACGCGGGCAACCGGTGGCTCCACCGCGACCTCGCCGAGGACGGCCTGGAGCCGTGGGGCGGGGTCGAGGTCCTCGCCGTCGCCGGGTCGGCCGAGCCGACCCACTACGTCGGGGTCTCCGAGGAGGAGTTCGAGGCGTCGGTCCACTCCCTGGAGGCCCACGACGCGTACAACTCGGTCCTCCCCGACGACTTCCCGAAGCCGCGGGCCCTCATCTCGATGATCCTCGGCCGCGGGGGCGAGGCGGCCGGCGTCGAGCGAGCGTGGACGGCCCGCGTGGTCGTCGACCGGCGCACCCCACCTGCGGGAGAACCGGACTGAGTCAGCGCTGCTGGACCCGCGCCACCCACGCCTCGACCTCGTCGGCCGAGCGCGGCATCGCGGCGGAGAGGTTCTCGCAGCCGTCCTCGGTGACGAGCACGTCGTCCTCGATGCGCACGCCGATGCCGCGGAAGCGCTCGGGCGCCTTGAGGTCGTCGGCCTTGAAGTAGAGGCCGGGCTCGACGGTGAGGACCATGCCGGGGCGCAGCTCGGCGTCCATGTACTCCTCACGGGTGGCGAGCGCGCAGTCGTGGACGTCGAGCCCGAGGTGGTGGCTCGTGCCGTGGACCATCCAGCGGCGGTGGTACTGGCCGTGCTCCTTGTCGAGGGTGTCCTCGACCGAGACGCCCTCGGGCAGCAGGCCCCAGGCGTGCAGGTGCTCGGCGATGACGCGGATGGCGGCCGCGTGCACGTCGGAGAACCTGTTGCCCGGCTTCACGGCCTCGATGCCGGCCTGCTGCGCGGCGTACACCGCGTCGTAGACCTCGCGCTGGGCGTCGGTGAACGTGCCGTCGACCGGCAGGGTCCGGGTGATGTCGGCCGTGTAGAGGCTGTCGACCTCGACCCCCGCGTCGATGAGGACGAGCTCGCCCTCGTGGACGTCGCCGGTGTTCTTGATCCAGTGCAGGGTGTTCGCGTGGTCGCCGGCGGCGCAGATCGAGTCGTAGCCGACGCCGTTGCCGCGGTGCCGCGCGGAGAGCCCGAAGGTGCCCTCGAGCCAGCGCTCGCCGCGGCCGCCCTCGACCGCCTCGGGCATCGCCGCGATCATCGCCTCGAATCCCGCGTGGGTCGCGGCGACGGCCTCGCGCATCTGCTCGACCTCGAACTCGTCCTTGCACATCCGCGCGTGGGAGACGAAGTGCGCGAGGGCGTCGTCGCTCTCGGCGAGCGACTCCTCGGTGGCGCCGTTCTCGACGCGCGCGGCGTCGAGGCGGGCGGTCAGCTCGAGGTCGGCGTCGCGGACGACCCGGACGGTGACCTCGCCGGCGTCCTTGGCGACGGCGTCGACGAGGCCGTCGACGTGCCGCGCGGTGAGGCCGAGCTCGAGCTCGACGTCGTCGATCGTGGGCCGGGCGCCGACCCAGAACTCGCCGTAGCGGGCGTCCGCGAAGAACTCGTCGCTGTCGCGGTCGGCGAGCGGACGGAACCAGAGGACCGCCTCGTGGCCGCCGTCGTCGAGCGGCTCGAGGACGAGCACGGCGTCCGGCTCGCGGTCGGCGCCGAGGCCGGTGAGGTACGCGAACGCGGTGTGCGGGCGGAAGACGTAGTCGGTGTCGTTGCTGCGGACCTTGAGGCCGCCGGCCGGCACGACGAGGCGCTGGCGGGGGAAGGCGGCACTGAGGACGGCCCGCCGGGCCGCGGCGTACTCCGCGGAGGGCGCCCGCTCGGTGACCGTCGGCCGCCGCGGCGCCCAGTCCTCCTGGATGAACGCCCGCAGCTCGTCGGTGGTCGCCCGGGCCCGGTTGTCGGCCTGCTTCTGCTCCTCGCTCACCCGGTCCATGCTGCCACGCGACGGGCGTGACCTCGGCCACGGGAGCCGCCCGGGGGTTTGCGGACGGCGGCGGCCGGTTGCGAGACTGCCCGGATGGGCAAGCACAGCGCACCACGCCGCCGGGGGGCCCTCGCCGTGACGACCGGGGCCGCCGCGGTCGCCGCGACGGCGGTGTTCGCGACCACCCTCGCCGACGGCGGGCACCCCGTGCCGTCGGCGGCCGCCGTGCCCCACGAGGCCGGGACGGAGGCGACGCCCACCTCCACCCCGGTCCCGACGAGCACCCGGGGCGAGGCTCCCGACCGGGCCTCGCGCAGCGTCCGGCGCACCGCGCCACCGGCGGGGGAGACCACCCGGCCGGCGCCGACCCCCGCGTCGAGCAGTGCGACCCCGTCGCCGAGCGCGGCCCGCAGCGCGAGCCCGTCCCCGACCTCGAGCACGACCTCGAGCACGTCCCCCACCGGCACCCCGACGGCGACCCCGACACCGTCGGTCACTCCGTCGGGTACCCCGAGTTCCCCGGGCGTGGTCACGCGCGTCGTCGACGGCGTCACCGTCATCGTCGGCGGCCTCCTGCCGTGACCCCGGACGGCGGTGCGCAGACGCTGGCGGACCGCTTTCGCGACCACTTCCGGCACCGCGACCACCTCTACGGCGTCCTCCTCGCCGAGATGGCCGACGACTGGGAGGCCGGTGGGGTCACCCGCGAGCTCTTCGAGGGCTGGGAGGAGTCCGAGACGCGTCAGTTCGTGCAGCTGCGGCTGCTCGCCGGCCTGTTCCGCATCGTCCTGCGCGGGGAGGCGCCGCAGCTCGTGCCCTTCTACCCGGTCCTCGGCGGTGACGCCGACCTCGACGAGGCCTGGGCGGCCGTGCGCCCGGTGCTCGCCGCACACGTCGACGAGCTGCGGGAGTCGCTGCGGGAGGCGCCGCAGACGAACGAGCCCGCCCGCGCGGTCGCCCTCCTCGTCGGGCTGTCGGAGGCGGTGCGCCGCACCGGGCTACGACGGGTCCGGCTGCTCGAGGTGGGTGCGTCGGCGGGGCTCGGGCTGCACGTCGACCGTTACCGCTTCCTCGGTGACGGCTGGAGCGCCGGGCCGGAGGGCTCCCCGCTCGTCGTCGACGGGTGCGCGGCGGCCGGGTTCGTCCCCGAGCCCTTCGAGGTGATCGAGCGCCGCGGGTGCGACCTCGCCCCCGTCGACGTGACGACCGACGACGGCGCCGCCCACCTTCGCTCCTTCGTGTGGCCGTGGATGCTCGAGCGGCACCGGCGACTCGACGGCGCGATCGACGTGGCACGCGAGCACCCGGCGACCGTCGACCGGGCACCGGCCGGGCGGTGGCTGGCCCACCGGCTCGCCGAGCCCGCCCCCGATGGCGTCCTCACCGTCGTGTGGCACTCCGTGACGCGGGTCTACTGGCCGGTCGAGGAGACCGAGGCGGTCGGCTCGGTCATCGAGGCCGCCCGTTCCCGGATGCCGGTCGCGCACGTCTCCCTGGAGACGCCGTGGGCCGCGTGGGAGTCCGCGTCGGCCCGCGACGTGCCGCACTGGCCGCGCATCGAGCTCGACGGCGACCTGCTCGGGACGTGCGACCACCACGGGCCGCCGGTGCACCTCGAGCGGTGACCCGCGGTCGGTCGCTCAGTCCTCGACCCAGTCGAGGGTGCGCTCGACCGCCTTCTTCCACCCGGCGTAGCCGTCGCGGCGCTGCGCGTCGGACCACGTCGGCTCCCACCGCTCGTCCTCGGCCCATTTCGTGCGCAGCTCGTCGGTGTCGCGCCAGAAGCCGACCGCCAGGCCGGCGGCGTAGGCCGCACCGAGGGCGGTCGTCTCGGCGACGACCGGCTTGCTCACCGGGACCCCGAGGACGTCGGCCTGCAGCTGCATGCACAGCCGGTTCGCGGTGACCCCGCCGTCGACCTTGAGGCAGGTCATCTCCACGCCCGAGTCGGCGACCATCGCCTCCGCGACGTCGCGCGACTGGTAGCAGATCGCCTCGAGGGTGGCCCGGGCCAGGTGCGCGTTGGTGTTGAAGCGGGAGAGTCCGACGATGGCGCCGCGGGCGTCGCTGCGCCAGTAGGGCGCGAAGAGGCCGCTGAACGCCGGCACGAAGTACATGCCGCCGGTGTCCTCGACCTGGGCGGCCAGCCGCTCGACCTCGGAGGCACCGGAGATGATGCCCAGCTGGTCGCGCAGCCACTGGACGGCGCTGCCGGTCACCGCGATCGAGCCCTCCAGGGCGTAGACCGGTCTCGCGTCGCCGAGCTGGTAGGCGACGGTGGTCAGCAGGCCGTTCTGGCTGCGCACGAGCTCCTCCCCGGTGTTGAGGAGGAGGAAGTTGCCGGTGCCGTAGGTGTTCTTCGCCTCGCCGGGCTCGAAGCACACCTGCCCCACGGTGGCCGCCTGCTGGTCGCCGAGCACGCCGGCGATGCGCACGGCGCTCGTGCCCCGGCGCCCGCCGGTCTCGCCGTAGGCCTCCGCATGGCTGCTCGGCCGGATCGCCGGGAGCATCGAGCGCGGGATCCCGAAGAAGCCGAGCAGCTCCTCGTCCCAGTCGAGGGTCGTGAGGTCCATGAGCATCGTGCGACTCGCGTTGGTCACGTCGGTGACGTGCAGGCCGCCGTCCGGACCGCCCGCGAGGTTCCACACCACCCAGGTGTCCGGGGTGCCGAAGAGCGCGTCGCCGCGCTCGGCGGCCTCCCGCAGCCCGTCGACGTTCTCGAGCATCCACTGCACCTTGCCCGCGCTGAAGTACGTGGCCGGCGGCAGGCCGGCCTTCTCGCGGATGACGTCGCCGCGTCCGTCGGCGTCGAGGGCCCGGGCGATGGCGGCGGTCCGGGTGTCCTGCCAGACGATGGCGTTGTGGAAGGGCCGCCCGGTGCGGCGGTCCCAGACCACCGCCGTCTCCCGCTGGTTCGTGATGCCGATGGCGGCGAGGTCGGAGGTGGCGATGCCCGCGCTCGTCAGGGCGGACCCGATGACCGACTGGGTGCGGTCCCAGATCTCGAGCGGGTTGTGCTCGACCCAGCCGGCGCGGGGGAGCACCTGCTCGTGCTCGAGCTGGTGGCGGGCCACCTCGCGCCCGTCGTGGTCGAACACCATGAACCGGGTGCTCGTCGTGCCCTGGTCGACCGCGCCGATGAAGTCCGCCATGACGGCGAGCCTATTCCCGGCCGTCCGTCCCGGACCGGCGCCGGTGTGGGGAACCGCACGTCGGTGCCGGCTGCCGCGGTCGGCGTCGGCACGGGAGGATGGCCCGGACCCGCCAACGAAGGAGACCTGACGTGCAGTTCGGCCGCAGCTACGAGGAGTTCGAGGTCGGCGCGACGTACAAGCACTGGCCCGGCAAGACGGTCACCGAGTACGACGACCACCTGTTCTGCCTGCTGACGATGAACCACCACCCGCTGCACCTCGACGCCCACTACGCCGAGGAGACGACCCAGTTCGGGAAGAACGTCGTCGTCGGCAACTACGTCTACTCGATCCTCCTCGGGATGTCGGTGCCGGACGTCAGCGGGAAGGCGATCGCCAACCTCGAGATCGAGAGCCTGCGGCACGTCGCCCCGACCTTCCACGGCGACACCCTCTACGGCGAGACGACCGTGCTCGACAAGTGGGAGAGCACGAGCAAGGACGACCGGGGCGTCGTGCACGTCGAGACCATCGGCTACAACCAGGACGGGACGGTCGTGTGCATCTTCCGACGGAAGGTGATGGTGCCGAAGCAGTCCTACCTCGAGGCGCGGGGCGGCGAGCAGCCCGGCCGCCCGGTGCCCCAGCCGGACCGGAACTGGCCAGGCCCGGCGTCGGCCGGCGCGTGAGCCTCAGGGTCGCTGCGTGACCGTCCGGCCGTCCTCGGTCCACGTCACCTCGGTGTAACCGCTCAAGGAGTCCGCCGTGGTCTGGGTCCAGGTGGCCCAGAGGGCGGCGTACTCGGTCCCGGGCAGGAGCACCTTCGTCAGGGGGTGGGTGACGGTCGAGCCGGCGCGAGGGGTCATCGAGCCGGGCTCCGCCGCCGCGGGGACCACCGCGACGAAGAGCCCGGTCAAGACCGCGCCGTCGCCGCGGCCCATGGAGAGCACCGGCCGGCCGCTGCTGTTCCGGGCGCCGTCCAGCGCGGTCCACGTGGGGCCGTCGCCACCGAAGGTCCCGAAGCGGCCGAGCGCGTCGGACACCCAGAAGATCGTCCCCTTCCCGTCGCCCAGGGCGACCGACGCCACGGCGGCGCCGTTCTCGTCACGGACGGCGTCCTCGGCGTCGCGCCACAGCAGGTGGCGTACCGCATCGGCGTCGCCGGCCTCGGCGAAGCGGACGGCGAAGGCCTGTCGCCCGGTGCCGGGCAGCTCCTTGGTGACGAGGGTGGAGGCGTGGCCTCCCTCGTCGCTGATCGGCGTGAGGACCGTGATGTCCCGGGCCTCGGCCGGGGCGACGCCGATGAGCACGTGACCGCCCTCGCCGGCCGTGCCCCAGGTCGCGGACGTGCGGGGGACCCCGTCGAGGCTCGACCCGCCCAGGAGCGTCGTGCGCCCGCCGGCGCCGACCTCGAGGTACTGCAGGTCGGGCGTCGCTCCCGGGACCACCCGCACCGCGACCTGACGGGGCCCGGGAATGCTCAGCGGTGTCCCCCCGGTGCCGGACAGGTCCGCGAACTCGTCGAGGACCGCGGTGACGGGGCTCGTCGGCGTGGCACTGCGGGTGGCCGGGACCTCCACGGCGGCACGGTCACCGGACCGGTCCAGGACCGCCCAGCCGCCGACGCCGACGACGAGGGTGGCGGCCAGCGTCCCGCCGACGAGGGCCCGCCGGCGCCGGCGCAGGACCCGCTGCCCGGTGCCGAGCACCTCGGCCGTGTCGACCTCGACGAAGGCGTCCCGCTGGGCCTCCGCGGCGCCCCGCAGCATCGTGCGCAGCTCGTCCTCGAACAGGTCGTGGGTCATCGGACTTCCTCCTCGGAGGTGGCGAGTCGGGCTCGGAGGGAGGCGAGCCCGCGCGAGGCGGCGGACTTGACGCTGCCCAGGGAGATGTCGAGCAGGTCGGCGACGGCCTGCTCGGGGAGGTCGGCGTAGTAGCGCAGGACGACGACCCGGCGCTGCTGCTCGGGCAGCGTGGCGAGCAGCCGGACGACGAGGTCGCGGTCGTCGCTGGTCGTCGACGGCCGGCCGCCGGTGTCGGGGACCGCCTCGACGACGACCTCGCCCCGGCGGCGCCGCCAGCTGTCTGTGCGCTCGTTGACGAGGACCTTGCGCGCGTACGCGAGGGCGCCCTCCGGTCGCACCCGCGGCCACGCGACGTAGGTCTTGACGAGCGCCGCCTGGACGAGGTCGTGGGCGGCGTGGTGCTCGCCGGTGAGCAGCCACGCGGTGCGCAGCAGCGACGGCGAGGACTGCTCGACGAACGCGGTGAACGCCTCGTCGCGCGATGCGCGTCCCCACGTGCTCATCGGTCCTCCTGGTGGTCGGTCACACCCTCTCCTACGGAGCGACCGACCGGAAGGTTGCCGCGCGCGACCGGGTTTCCGCGCCACTACGATCGCGGGGTGATCGACCTGCACGCGCACTCGAGCGCCAGCGACGGCACCGAGCCGCCGGCGGGAGTGGTCGCGTCCGCGGTGGCCGCCGGGCTCGCGGTCGTCGCGCTCACCGACCACGACACGACCCTCGGCTGGGCGGAGGCCACGGACGCCGCGCGGGCCGTCGGCATCACCCTCGTCCCGGGGATCGAGGTGTCGTGCTCGCGGCGGCACCGCTCGGTCCACCTCCTCGCCTACCTCCCGGACCCGGCCGACCCGGTGCTCGTCGCCGAGCTCGAGCAGGCCCGGGACAGCCGCGAGTCGCGGCTGGACCGGATGGTCGCCCGGATGGCCGCCGACGGGCTCCCGGTCTCGGTGGAGTCGGTGCGGGCCGAGGTCGAGCCGGGGGCGACCGCGGGCCGGCCGCACATCGCCGACGCGCTGGTGCGGGCCGGCGCGGTCGCGGACCGCGACGAGGCCTTCGCCCGCTGGCTCGGTGACACCAGCCCCTACTACGTCTCGCACTACGCCCCCGACCCGGTGCGGGCGGTCGAGGTGGTGCGTGCGGCCGGGGGAGTGCCCGTCGTCGCGCACCCCCTCTCGCGCACACGCACCGGAGTCGTCACCGACGACCTCCTCGAGGAGCTCGCCGCGGCGGGACTGGCCGGGATCGAGGCCCGGCACCGCGACCACGACCCGGCGGCCGTCCGCCACCTCACCGACGTCGCCCGGCGGCTCGACCTCGTCGTCACCGGCTCGAGCGACTACCACGGGGAGGGCAAGCCGAACCGGCTGGGGGAGAACACGACCGACCCCGAGGTGCTCGAGCGCATCGAGGCCCTCGCGACCGGGACGGAGGTCGTGCGTCCGTGAGCTGGTTCGACCTGTCGGCGTTCACGACGACGTTCGTCACCCTCGTCGTCATCCTCGACCCGCCGGGTGCCATCCCGATCTTCCTCGCGCTCACCGGACCGCTGCCGCTCAAGCAGAAGGTCGCCGCCGCCCGACGGGCCAGCCTGGTGGCCCTCGGCGTCATCGCGTCCTTCGCCGTGTTCGGCCAGCAGATCCTCGACTACCTCCACATCTCCCTGCCGGCGCTCCAGGCCTCCGGAGGGCTGCTCCTCCTCATCGTCGCGCTCCAGCTGCTGACCGGCGCCGAGTCGGAGCAGCACGCGGACGCCGGGGTCAACGTGGCGCTCGTCCCGCTCGGCACGCCGTTGCTCGCGGGGCCCGGGGCCATCGTCGCGACGATGCTCGCGGTCAAGGACGCCGACGGCGCGGCCGGGCTCGTCGCCGTGGCCGCCGCCCTCGTCGCGGCGCTCTTCCTCGTCTTCCTCGTCTTCCGGTTCGCCACCCCGCTGGCCCGGGTGCTCAAGGACAGCGGCATCGTCCTGCTCACCCGCATCGCCGGGCTGCTGCTCTCGGCCATCGCCGTGCAGATGGTCGCCGACGCGGTGACCGCCTTCGTCCGGGGGGCCGGCGCCAGCGGCTGAGCCCCCCGGTCGCGCGGAGCGTGGGCAGGTGCCCGCGGTGCGCTGGCACTGCGAGTCCCGGATCCTGCTCAACGGCACCCGGACAGTCGTGTGCGACCGAGCCTCACTGCATGCGGTGCCGGACCACGTGCAGGCGCAGCGGGTTCGCGCGGGGGAGCCGGAGGGTGCGTCGGCGCGGTGCGTGCTGGTGCCGGCGCGGGGTCAGGTCGGTCGGGGTCACGGAGCGGGCCACCGTCAGGGTCATCATCCTCATGCCCGGGAGGAGCGCCGCCGGGTCCGCCTGATACGTCCGGTCTCACCCTCGTGACGAGTCCTCGGGCGTGGCCGCGTGGCCCGGGCGGCCGTGGGTGCGCCGGTCCTCCTTCATCTCCGCCTCGAAGACGTGCCGTCGGCCCTCCATGAGCTCCTCCCGGGCTGTGCGCTCGTGCTCGCGGAACGCCGCGTAGTAGCCGTCGTCGTACTCCTCGACCACCTGGAAGGACCACCGGCCGGCGAGGACGTTGCGCCCGACGAGGTCGGTCTCGATGCGGTCCGCGAGCTCGGGATGGCCGGCGTCGCGCAGCTGGTCGACCGCCTCGCCGAGGGTGAGGTCGGCGGTGCCGCAGCGCCGGTGGAACGCGTAGAGGAACCCGCGGGCCTCCTCGACGACCTCGAGGGCCTCGGAGAGCTTGCCGAGGGCGGCGACAGTGGCGTCGGAGGTGCCGGCCGGGCGGGAGTGGGCGTCGTCGACGGAGTCGTGGGTCATGGAGCGACGCTACGACCGGAGGGTGTGGAAAACCCCGCGGCGGGACGGGCCGATCCGGGCATCCTCGCCGGCATGAGCTTCGAGGACCTGCCCGAGACCTGGGCCACCCAGCCACTGACCGACCCGCTCCTCGCCGCGGACGTCGTCGACCTCGTCGTCGGCCACGCCGACCGGATGGAGGGGTGCGTCGGCTTCCTCTTCCTCGACGACGACCTGCGTCTCGCGCAGCCGTGCGTCCTGGGTGAGGTCCCCCCGGACGGCGACCCCTGGGAGATGCGGGACTCGCTGCTCTCGGTGTTCGGGTCGCTGCCGTTCGCCGGCGTGGTCTTCGCGCGCGGGCGCGACGGCACCGTCCTGGTGACGGACTCCGACCGGGCCTGGCACGAGGTGGTCATCGACGTGTGCCGGCGGGCCGACCTCCGGCTGGTCGGCGCCTTTCTCGCGACGCCCTCGACGGTCCGGCCCTTCCCGGCGCCCCTCACCGCGGTGGAGCACCTCGCGTCCTGATCCGCTTGGCGCTCAGCCGGTCGTCGTCGGCTCGGCGAGGCGCAGGAACTCGAGGTGCCGCTCGTAGTGGTCCAGGCAGTCGTGGATGACCTGCGCCGCCGACCAGCCCATGACGTCGTAGCCCTGCCCGCCGTCGCTCAGGTGCACCTCGAGCCGGGCGTAGGTGTCGCGGCTCTGGATCATCCGCCCGCCGTAGGTCGGGACCGGGGCCATCTCGAGCTCGACCCGGTAGACGAACTCGGGATCCACCCCGGCCGCCCGGAGGGTGACCGCCGGGGTGGCGGAGTCGATCTCGTTCTCGCAGGCGGTCGCCACCTCGTGCCGGCACAGCTCGTCGGCGACCTCGGTGAGGGCGGGCCCGACGACGTCGCGCAGGTGCTCGAGCGCGTCCGTGCGGTCGACGAAGTTGGTCGCCCGGGCCAGCCGGGAGCGCCACGACACGGTGCGGTCCTCGCGCGGAACGGCTGCGGCGCGGGCGGAGAGCACCGCGTTGAGGGTCTGGTCGCGCGAGTCGGCCCGCCGGCCCTCGACCCGCAGTGCGCGTACGAGCCCCACCATGACGAGCACGAGGACGACCGCGAACGGCAGCCCGAAGATGATCGTCGCGTACTGGAGCGCGGTGATGCCGCCGACGAGGAGCATCGCGATGGTCAGCAGCCCCGTCGCCGCCGCCCAGGTGATCCGCAGCCACCCGGCGGCGTCCTCGGTGAGGTCGCCGAGGCGGCTGGTCAGGTTGGCCATGACGAGCGCGCCGGAGTCGGCGGAGGTCACGTAGAAGAGCAGCCCGACGAAGAAGGCGAGCCCGATGACCACCTTCCCGAGCGGGTAGCCGGCCACGAGGTCGTAGAAGCCGACCCCGCTGAAGTCCTGCGCGGTCTCGGCGAACGAGGTGTCGCCGCCGCGGATCCGCTCGATCGCCGCGTTCCCGAAGATCGAGATCCACATGACGATGTAGAGGAAGGGGATGACGAGCGTGCCGGCGACGAACTGCCGGATCGTGCGGCCCCGCGAGATCCGGGCGAGGAAGAGCCCGACGAAGGAGGCCCAGGCCACCCACCAGGCCCAGAAGAACAGCGTCCACGACCCCATCCACGAGGCGTTGTCGAGGAACGGGAAGGTCTCCATCGTCTTGGCCGGGAAGCTGCGCAGGAAGTCGCCGACGTTGGCGACGGCGGCGTTGAGCAGCAGGCTCGTGTTGCCGGTGACGAGCACCCACGCGGCGAGCCCGAGCGCGAGGAGGACGTTGAGCTGGGAGAGGAGCCGGATGCCCTTGTCGACGCCGGTCGTCGCCGACACGGCGGCCATGACGACGGCCAGGACGGCGAGGGCGACCTGGGCGCCGGTGCCCACGCCGATGCCGAAGAGCACGTTGAGCCCGACGTTGAGGAAGACGACGCCGATGCCGAGCGAGGTGGCCACCCCGAAGATCGTGCCGAGCACCGCGGCGGTGTCGACGGCGTGGCCGAGCGGGCCGCCGATCCGCTTCCCGAGCACCGGCGCGAGGGCCGAGCGGACGGCGAGCGGCAGCCCGCGGCGGTAGCAGAAGTAGCCGAGCGCGAGGCCCATCAGGGCGTACATGCCCCAGCCGGTGATGCCGTAGTGGAAGAGCGTCCAGACCGTCGCGTCGCGGGCGGCGCCGACGGACTCGGCCGCCGGGCCGCCCTCCGGCGGGGCCATGTACTGGGTCGCGGGCTCGACGACCGAGTAGAACATCACGTCGGTGCCGATGCCGGCCGCGAAGAGCATCGAGGCCCACGCGAAGGTCGAGAACTCGGGCCGGGAGTGGTCCGGGCCGAGGCGCACGTGCCCGTACCGCGAGAGCCCGAGGTAGACGACGAACCCGAGGACGGCCGTCGCGAGGAGGACGTAGAACCAGCCGAACCACTCGGTGACCCACGAGGTGACCGCGCCGAGCGCGCTCTCCGCCGACCCCGGGCTGACGAGCGCCCAGACCGCCATGACCAGCACTCCGGTCAGCGAGGCGGCGAAGACCGGCATCCGCACCGGCGGACCTCCGAACCGCCCGGTGGCCGTCGTGTCCGTCGTGTCCGGTGCGTCGGTCGTCGTGCTCATCGGGTCCTCCTGGGCGGGGTGGTCAGGACGGTCAGGACGGTCAGGACGTCGGCGGGTCGAGCGGGCTCCCGGCGCGGTGGTCGTACCAGGGTGCGTCCGAGGGCGGCAGCGGGGTGACCCCGGCGATGAGGTCGGCCGCCTTCTCGGCGAGCATGACGACCGGCGCGTAGATGTTGCCGTTCGTCACGTACGGCATGGCGCTGGCGTCGACGACCCGCAGGCCCTCGGTGCCGTGGACCCGCATCGAGGTCGGGTCGAGGACGGAGAGGTCGTCGGTGCCCATCCGCGCGGTACAGCTCGGGTGGAGCGCGGTCTCGGCGTCGGCGCGGACCCAGTCGAGGATCTCCTCGTCGGTCTCGACCTTCGCCCCGGGCGAGATCTCACCGCCGTCGTAGGGGGCGAGGGCCGGCTGGGAGAGGATCTCGCGCGAGACGCGGACCGCCTCGATCCACTCGCGCCGGTCCTGGTCGGTCGAGAGGTAGTTGAACTGCATGGCCGGCTTCATCCGCGGGTCGGCGCTGCGGATCCGCAGCCAGCCGCGGGCGTCGGAGTACATCGGCCCGATGTGCACCTGGTAGCCATGGCCCTCGACCGGGCTCGAGCCGTCGTAGCGGATGGCGATCGGCAGGAAGTGGAACATGAGGTTCGGGTAGTCGACGTCGTCGTTGCTGCGCACGAAGCCGCCGCCCTCGAAGTGGTTCGTGGCGCCGAGGCCCTTGCGCAGGAACAGCCACTCGGCGGCGAGCTTCGGGCGGTTGCGGTACGCGAGCCCCGGAGCGATCGACACCGGCTGCGTGCAGGCGTGCTGGATGTAGACCTCGAGGTGGTCCTGCAAATGCTCGCCCACCCCGCGCAGGCCGGAGACGACGTCGATGCCGAGCGGCCGGAGCAGCTCGGGGTCGCCGACGCCCGAGAGCTGGAGCAGCTGCGGCGTGTTGATCGCGCCGCCGGAGAGGATGACCTCGCCGGCCCGCACCGTGTGCCGGCGGCCGAAGGCGCTGTACTCCACGCCGACCGCGCGGTTGCCCTCGAAGAGGATGCGCGTGGTCAGCGCGAGGGTGCGCACGTGGAGGTTGGGCCGGTCCATCACCGGGTGGAGGTAGGCCCGCGCAGCGGACAGGCGGCGGCCGCGGTGGACGTTGCGGTCGAAGGGGGCGAAGCCCTCCTGCCGGTAGCCGTTGACGTCGCTCGTGCGTGGGTAGCCGGCCTGCTCGGTCGCCTCGAAGAACGCGGTGAACAGCGGGTTGGTCGCCGGGCCGCGCTCGAGGACGAGCGGGCCGGACCCGCCGCGCCAGGTGTCCGCGCCGGCGAGGCAGGTCTCCATCCGCTTGAAGTAGGGCAGGCAGTGCGCGTAGTCCCAGTCCTCCATCCCCGGGTCGGCGCCCCAGCGCTCGTAGTCCTTGGGGTTGCCGCGCTGGAAGATCATCCCGTTGATCGAGGAGGACCCGCCGAGGACCTTGCCGCGGGCGTGGTAGATCCGGCGGCCGTTCATGTGCGGCTCCGGCTCGGACTCGTACTTCCAGTCGTAGAACCGGCTGCCGATCGGGAAGGGCAACGCGGCCGGCATGTGGATGAACGGGTCGAGCTTGAGGTCGTTGCGGCCTGCCTCGAGGACGAGGACGCTCGTGCCGGCGTCGGCCGAGAGCCGGTTGGCGAGGACGCAGCCCGCGCTGCCGCCCCCGACGACGACGTAGTCGACGGTCTCGGGGACCTCGGCCATCGTCGTGCGGTCGCGCAGCCGCCGGGCGGAGTCGGTGACGCGGTCGGTGATGCTCACGAGAACCACCCCGTCGGGGCCGGCTCGGTGTTCTCCCACACGTGCTTGGTCTCCTGGTACTCCTCGAGGCCGAGCTCGCCGAGCTCGCGGCCGATGCCGGACTGCTTGTGCCCGCCCCACTCGGCGGGGGCGACGTAGGGGTGGTAGTCGTTGACCCAGACCGTGCCGAGGCGCAGCGCGCGGGCGACCCGGCGGGCGCGCTCGGGGTCGCCGGTCCAGACCGCGCCGGCCAGGCCGTAGCGGGTGGCGTTGGCGAGGCTGATCGCCTCGTCCTCGGTGCGGAAGGTCTCGACGGTGAGGACCGGTCCGAACGACTCCTCCTGGACGACGTGCATCTCCACGCTGCACCGGTCGAGGACGGTCGGCAGGTAGTAGTAGCCGGAGGCGAGGCGCTCGTCGTCGGGGCGGGCGCCACCGCAGCGCAGCCGGGCGCCCTCGGCGAGGCCGGTGGCCACGTAGTCCTCCACCTTCTTGAGGTGCTCGGCGCTGGTCAGCGACCCGGTCTGGGCGTCCTCGTCGAACGGAGGACCCATCCGGATGGCCCGGGCCCGCTCGACGATGGTGTCGACGACCTCCTCGGCGCACGACTCCTCGACGAGCAGCCGGGCGCCGGCCGAGCAGACCTGGCCGGAGTGCAGGAAGACGGCGGTCATCGCGTTGTCGATCGCGGCCTCGCGCGGCGCGTCGGCGAAGACGATGTTCGGGTTCTTGCCACCGAGCTCGAGGGCGACCCGCTTCACGGTGTCGGCGGCCTGCTTCATGAGGTGCTTCCCGACGGCGAGGCTGCCGGTGAACGACACGAGGTCGACCCGCTCGTCGGTGGACATCGGTCCGGCACAGCCGGGTCCGGTCCCGAGGACGAGGTTGGCCACGCCACCCGGCACGCCCGCCTCCTCGATGGCGCGCACCATGAGGATCGTCGAGTGCGGCGTGATCTCGCTCGGCTTGAGGACGAAGGTGTTGCCGGCGAGCAGGCACGGAGCGACCTTCCAGCTGGCCTGCAGCAGAGGATAGTTCCACGGCGTGATGAGCGAGCAGACGCCGATCGGCTCCTTGACCACGCGGCTGCGCACGTGGGGCTGCCCCGGGTCGACGTCGCGCGGGCGCTCGACGTCCTCGCCCTTGCCGGCGTAGAACCGGAACACGCTCACCACGTCGGCGACGTCGAGCTTCGCCTCCTCGAACCGCTTGCCGGTGTCGAGGGCCTCGGCGCGGGCGATCTCGTCGGTGTCGCGCTCGAGGAGGTCGGCGACGCGGCCGAGGGCGGCGGCCCGCTCGGTGGGTGGGACGTCGCGCCAGCGGCCGTCGTCCGCGGCTCGTCGAGCGGCGTCGATGGCTCGCAGGGTGTCGGTCTCGTCGGCCTCGTCGACCTCGCCGACGACCGTGCCGTCGGCGGGGCAGACGATGGTCCGGCGTCCTCCGGCGGCGGCGCCGACCCAGGCGCCGTCGAGGTACAGGTCGGCCATGCTCGTCCTGACTGTCGGGGTGGGTGGGACGG
>JACXUW010000427.1 GCA_014763705.1 Micrococcales bacterium
ATCCACGGCTGCGTGCGAATCAGCGTCGGGCGGTTCCCCGACGAGAGCACCACGGCGCGACCCTTCGGCATCGCGGCCAGGTCGGCCACGTCCAGGATGCGCTCACGGTGGAGCTGCTGATTCACGCTGCGCCCGCCACGACCGGAGGACACCGACGACGCCTGCCGGTCGTAGTCACCGATCAGCTTGGAGAGGCTTTCCAGGAACGCATCTTCGGAGACACCGCCGCCGTAGACCTTCACGTTCGAGGCGCTCCACAGCTTCCGCATGCCCGAATCACCCCACACGTCGACGCCCTGCGACCACGACTGCAGGATGGTCATCAGCACGATTCCGCGCGAGCCGTAGTGGCTGTAGAGGTTCGGCAGCTCGCGCCACCGGCACACGTTCGCGGCCTCGTCGAGGACGCCCAGGAGAGGCACCGACAGGCGGCCGCCGGCAGACCCGGCGGCCAGCTCCTCCGCGGCCTCCACCACGGCGACCGTCAGCGCCGTCACGAGCGGGCCGGCGGTTCCGCGGCCTTCCTTGGAGAGCGAGTACAGCGTGCCGCCGTCACGCACGAACGCGGCCGGGTCGAACTGCGGGCGCAGATCGGGCTCACCCTGCGGGTTCACCCACGCGGCCACCTGGCGGTTGGTCAGGCACGACGCCATTTGCTGCGCCGTGCCGTAGATGCCGCCGCGCTGCTTCTCCGGGGCGGTGATGACACCGCGCACCTGGTCGGCCGTCAGGTCGTACCCACCGCGACGGAGGATGCCGATCGGCTCCTCCTCCGTGGGGCGCGTCAGCCACCCGTAGACGTCCGTGATCGGCCGCGAGTCGAGCGCGGCCGCGAGCAGGAGGCCCGCAAGGAGATCCTGCCCCGCGGGGTCGAAGTAGGCATCCGTCTTGGCTCCGGGGTCGCGTGAACCGGACGCGAAGTGATCGGCCAGCTTGGCCGCGCGCACCTCGTCGGTGACGTAGCTGAGCGGGTTCCACCACCACGTAGGGTTCTCGAGCGCGATCCCCTGGGGATCGAACACCCAGACCGGGCCGGCCTCCGCTCGCACGTCGCGCGTCGCGTCGACCACATCGCGCTTGTTCGACGTCACGAGAACGCCCCCAGGGGCTTCCAGGATGGCCGGCACCGCCCGAGAGGTCGTCTTACCGGTGCGAGGCCCCCAGATGTCAATGTGCATGTCCTCCCAGGTGCCGTAGAGCGGCATCTGACCGAGCGTCTTACCGATCGGCACACCGAGGGAGCCGGTCACG
The DNA here is from genome assembly GCA_014763705.1 of Micrococcales bacterium. Taxonomy (GTDB): domain Bacteria; phylum Actinomycetota; class Actinomycetes; order Actinomycetales; family Dermatophilaceae; genus Phycicoccus. Next base: position 1,252 of record JACXUW010000427.1, read on the forward strand.
CCGAGGCGGGTCGCCTGAGCCTGCGCGTTGCGCTTGCTCAGACCCTCGACGTCCTTCCCCCGGCCCATGTACGAGCTGGCCCGGTCGACGCGAGTCCGCCCCTTCCGGTAGCGGACAACGCCGATGATCGCGAGCACCACGAGCGCGAGGACGACCGCCAACAGGACGATGACGATCCACGTCGCGGATGCCGGCCACGGCACCCGCCCCATGACGACGCCGAGCGTGAACGCGAACGGGTCGCTCGGCAGCTCGACACCGGTTCCGTCGAGCTGGTGGCCGAGGCGCACCGCGACGTTGAGGACGACGATCGCCGCGACCACGCCGCCGATGCCGACGAGCAGCATCATCGTCTCCGCGCCGAAGCCGCCGGGATCGCGGCGGCGGTTGTTCGGAGTGCTCATGACGACACCCGCTCCTCGTGCTCCTCGACCAGCTCCTCGACGACGTGCAGCGCGCGCCGTCCGGTGCGGGACTGTTCGTACCACCGCTGATTCGTGTCGCGGATCGAGCGCTCAGCCTCCGTCAATCGAACCTCGACCGGGATACCCGGCCGAGTGCCGACCTTGACGAGGAACTTCCCGCGGCCGGGAGGGTCGACCTCGCGGCCCGACGCGGCATCCCAGGCGGGCGGGTCTTGCCAGCCGGTCAGAAGCTCTTGCTCGGCCTCCGAGAACGGGATGACCGTCGTCAGCTCCGGCATTTCCGTGTAGGGCAGGCCCGCGCACATCACCATGCCGGCGCGCTCGACGAAGCCCTTCGCCTTCAACCGGTCCTCCTCTGGGAGGGCGCTCAGGTCGGCCATCGTGTGCGAAATCATGGCCGTGCCGACACCCACCTGACGGTTCAGGCGGGTGAGGAAGTCGACGCGATCGACGATGCCGTTACCGGCGCGCAGCGCGCGCCACAGCTCGTCCATGATGACGAAGTAGTGCCGGCGCGGTTCCAGGCCGGCATCCGCGAGGACGTTCGCGATGTTCACCGTCGCGAATCCGTTCGACCAGCAGGCGAGCAGGGTCGCCGCGCGCAGATCGCCCTCAGCCTCACCGATGGCCGAAATGTCGTAGACCACCGGGCGGTCGAGGCGCATCGGGTTGTCGGTCGGCTTGGAGAACATTTCGCCCAGGCGGCCACCGCGGGAGAGGCTGATAAGCGACGCTTCCAGCCCGCGCGTGATCCGCTGATACTCGGCAAAGTCGCCGCGGTCGACGGCCACCTGGCGCAGCTCCTCCGGTCCTTGCTGCACGACGTTCAGCAGGTCGCCCAGCACCGGCACGCCGTCGAAGTTCCGATCGAGGTAGCGCAGCGCCTGGTCGACGATGGATTCCTCGACGTCGCTCGGAGCGGACTTGCGGAGGATCGTCAGCAGGGACGACACCATAGCCAGGCGGCGGCCGTGGGCGTCTTCCAAGACCTCGCCGGCCTCCTTCGGGAAACCGGCCTCAGTGAGCCGCTTCGCGGCGTCCTTCGCCTCGCCGGGGTCGAGCACGTTCAGGTGCCCGCGGCCACGGCCGAGGGTGATGACCTGGCCGCCGAGCGCGCGAATGACCTCCACGTAGTCGGGTCGAAGGTCGCCCAGGACGAGCGGCTGCACGCCGTAGCCGGCGAGGCCGATCGCCATCCGGGCGACGGCGGTCGACTTCCCGAGGCCGGGCTTGCCGAGCACGAACAGCGACGGGTTGCTGATGAGCTTCGCGCGCTGGAACCACGAAATCGGG
>JACXUW010000428.1 GCA_014763705.1 Micrococcales bacterium
GACCCTCGGCGCCGCCCTCCTCGACGACGGTCTCGTGGGGCCGTCCGTCCTCGAGCGCTTCGCGAGCCCGTCCGCGGTCGACGACACCCAGGGCCTCGGCTTCCGCCGGGTGCTGCGCGCCGATGCCGGCGGCAACCCCGTCACGTGGTTCTGGCACGGCGGCTTCACGGGGACGGTCTGGGCCCTCGACCCCGAGTCCGGCACCGTCGTGGCCGGCGGCGCGACCCGGCTGCACGGCACGACCGGTCCGCTGCCCCGCTGGTGGCCGGTGCCTGGCGCCCCCGACCCCCTGGCCGGGGTGGCGTCCGGTGACCAGGTCGCCGCGGCCGCCCTCGACGCGGTCTCGACCGCCGTCCTCGAGGAGGTCGCCCGATGAACCGGACCGACGCGGCCGGGGCGGCGCGGCCGGTGCTCGCCGTCCGTGGCCTCGCCGTCGCCTTCACCACCTCACGGGGCGACGTCGAGGCGGTGCGCGGCGTCGACCTCGAGGTGCACGCCGGCGAGACGGTCGCCGTCGTCGGCGAGTCGGGCTCCGGCAAGTCGACGCTCGCCGCGAGCGTCAACCGGCTGCTCGCCGACAACGGGCGGATCACCGCCGGTAAGGTCCACCTCGGCGACCTCGACGTGACGGCCGCGGACGAGCGGACGCTGCGCGAGGTGCGCGGCCGGCGGATCGGCATGGTGCCCCAGGACCCGATGACCGGCCTCAACCCGGTGATGACGGTCGGCGCCCAGGTGGCCGAGGCCCTCGAGGTGCACGGACGGGCCCGTGGTGCCGAGGCCCGGGCCGAGGCCGTCGCCCTCCTCGACCGCGCGGGGATCGCGGACGCGGCGGCCCGGGTCGACCAGTACCCGCACGAGTTCTCCGGCGGGATGCGCCAGCGCGTCCTCATCGCGATGGCCCTCGCCTGCCGGCCGGAGGTGCTCGTCGCCGACGAGCCGACCTCGGCGCTCGACGTCACCGTGCAACGGCTCGTCCTCGACCAGATGGCCGAGCTGGCCCGCGACCTCGGCGCCGCCGTCGTCCTCATCACCCACGACCTCGCGCTCGCCGCCGAGCGGGCCGACCGGGTGGTCGTGATGTACCGCGGTGAGGTGGTGGAGAGCGGCCCCGCCGCCGAAGTGGTCGAGCGTCCTCGGCACGAGTACACCCGGCGCCTGCTGGCCGCCGCCCCCGGCATCGCCGAGCGGAAGGTGGTCGAGCGCCCGGCCGGCCCGACGGACGCGCCGGCGGGCGGCGCGGGCGAGGAGCCGCTGCTGGTGCTCAGCGGCGCGGTGAAGCACTACCGGCTGCGCGGCCGGAGCGATCCCCTCGTCGCCGTCGACGACGTCGACCTCTCCGTGCCGCGCGGGCGGACGGTGGCCGTCGTCGGGGAGTCCGGGTCGGGCAAGTCGACGACCGCCCGGCTCGCGCTGCGGCTCGAGGACCCCGATGCCGGGTCGGTCCGCTTCGACGGCGAGGACGTCACCCGCCTGCACGGCCGTCGGCTGCGCGCCTTCCGACGCTCGGTGCAGCCGGTCTTCCAGAACCCCTACGCATCGCTCGACCCGCGGTACACGGTCGAGCAGGCCGTCGCGGAGCCGCTCGTCGTCCACCGGGTCGGTGACGCCACGGCCCGGCGGGCGGCGGTCCGCGACCTCCTCGACCGCGTGGCGCTGCCGTCCTCCCTCGCCGCCCGTCGCCCGCACGAGCTGTCCGGCGGCCAACGGCAGCGGGTGGCGATCGCCCGGGCCCTCGCGCTGGAGCCGCGCCTCGTCGTCCTCGACGAGGCCGTCAGCGCCCTCGACGTCCTCGTCCAGGAGCAGGTGCTCGACCTCATGGTCCGGCTCCAGGAGGAGCTCGGCCTCTCCTACCTGTTCATCACCCACGACCTCGCGGTGGTCCGGCTCGTCGCGCACGAGGTGCACGTGATGAAGGACGGCCGCATCGTCGAGCACGGTTCTCCCGAGGCGCTGTTCGCCGACCCCCGGGAGGAGTACACGCAGCGGCTGCTCGCGGCCATCCCCGGGCGGTCGCTGCCCACGGCTGAACGGGCCCGCGCGGCCCGGGGAAACCCGGGTGCCCCGTCGCCGCCCCGCTGCTAGCGTCCGGCCCCGATGAGCGACACCTCCCCCGGCAGCGACCGACCCGGCACCGAGTCGGGTTTCGCGCGCCGGCGCGCCCTCGTCATCGGGGGCGGTGGCTCGGCGGGCAACGCCTGGCTGATCGGGGTGCTCGCCGGCCTCGCCGAGGGCGGGGTCGACCTCACCGACGCCGACCTCGTCGTCGGGACCTCGGCCGGCGCGACGACCGCCGCCCAGCTGACGGCCCGGACACCGGCCGAGCTGCTCACCGAGGTCCTCGCCGCACCGGAGGGATCCGGGCGCACCGGCGTGCCGGGGGGCTCCCGACCCGGCGGCGGCCCGGGCGGCCGACCCACCCGGCCGGCGGTCGACCACTTCGCGCGGACCACCCGCGTCATCGCCGAGGCCTCGGACGCCGACGACATGCGGCGCCGGATGGGCGCCTCCGCCCTCGGCCTCGACGTCGACCCGCAGCACGGCGCCCGGTGGCGGCAGGTCGTGGCGACCCGCCTCGGCGCCGCGGACTGGCCCGCCCACGACCTCCTCGTGACCGCCGTCGACGCCCGGACCGGCGCGCCGGTGGTCCTCGACCGGGACAGCGGGGTCGACCTCGTCGACGCGGTCGCCGCGAGCTGCTCGAGCGCCCACCCGTACCCGGTGGGCGAGCGGCGCTACCTCGACGGTGGCTACCGCCGCAACGAGAACGCCGACCTGGCCGCCGGCTCCGAGCGGGTCGTCGTCCTCTCCCCGCTCGGCGGGCGCACCCGCCATCCGCTGGGGTGGCGGATGCAGCTGGCCGCCCAGGTCGAGGACCTCGAGGACGGTGGCAGCCGGGTCGCGACGGTGCTTCCCGACGCGGCGTCGCTCGCCGCGTTCGGCGACGACCGGATCAACATCGATCGCAT
>JACXUW010000429.1 GCA_014763705.1 Micrococcales bacterium
GGCGGCGATGTTGTTGATGGCCTCCCAGGCCATGCCGCCGGTCAGCGCACCGTCGCCGATGACGGCGACCGTGTGCCGGTTGCGCTCGCCGCGCACGACCCGCGGCTACGAGCGCTTCCTCGACTGGGGCAAGCGCAACGTCTCGCGCACGCCCGTCGTCGGCGGTGCGATGTACGAGACGCTCCACGGGGTGAAGAAGGGCCTCAAGGACATCGTCGCCCCGCAGGGCATGTTCGAGGACCTCGGCCTGAAGTACATCGGCCCGATCGACGGGCACGACGAGCCCGCCGTCGAGGCGGCGCTGCGCAAGGCCAAGGCGTTCGGCGGCCCGGTGCTCGTCCACGTCATCACCCAGAAGGGCAAGGGCTACGACCCCGCCGTCACCGACGAGGCCGACCAGTTCCACGCCGTCGGGGTCATCAACCCCGAGACCGGCCTGCCGCTCGAGATCGCCGGACGCAGCTGGACCGACGAGTTCGCCGACACGATGGTGCAGCTCGGGCAGGAGCGACCCGACGTCGTCGCCATCACCGCGGCGATGATGATGCCGGTCGGGCTGCAGCCGTTCTGCGAGCGGTTCCCGGAGCGCACGTTCGACGTCGGCATCGCCGAGCAGCACGCCCTGACGATGGCCGCCGGCCTCGCGTTCTCCGGGCTGCACCCGGTCGTCGCCGTCTACGCGACCTTCCTCAACCGCGCCTTCGACCAGCTGCTCATGGACTGCGCGCTGCACAAGGCCGGCGTCACGGTCGTCCTCGACCGGTCGGGCGTCACCGGTCCGGACGGTGCCTCGCACCACGGCATGTGGGACATGACGATCAGTGGCGTCGTGCCCGGGCTGCACCTCGCGGCGCCGCGCGACGGCCAGCAGGTGGCGCGGGCCGTGCGCGAGGCGGTGGACATCTCCGATGCCCCGTCGGTCGTGCGCTTCCCCAAGGGCACGGTGGGGGAGCCGCTCGAGGCGGTGCGCGGCGTCGGCGGCGTCGACGTCCTCGTCGAGCCCGACGACGGCGACGTCGAGGTGCTCCTCGTGGGCGTCGGGTCGATGGCGGCCACCGCGCTCACCGCGGCCGAGAAGCTCGCGGCGGAGGGGCACCGGGTGCGGGTCGTCGACCCCGTCTGGGCGCTGCCGGTCCCGGACGCGGTCGTCGACCTCGCCCGCGGTGCCCGCCGGGTCGCCGTCGTCGAGGACAACGTCGTCGTCGGGGGCATCGGGTCCCAGGTCGCCCAGGCGCTGCGCGACGCCCGTATCGAGGTTCCGGTCGACACCTTCGGCATCCCGCGGCGCTTCCTCGACCACGCCTCCCGCGGGCAGGTCCTCGACGCCGTCGGGCTCACCCCGGACGCCGTCGCGGCCGGCCTGCGCGACCGCCTCGGCTGACCCCGGCGCCGTGGAGAGCCGCGCGGGGCAGGTCCGGGTCGCCTACGACGTCATCGCCGAGGACTACGCGGCGACCTTCCCCGGCACCGAGCCCGAGGCGCGGGTCGACCTCGCGATGGTCGACCACCTCGTCGAGCGGGTGCAGGCCGGCGGCGGTTCACGGGTCCTCGACGCCGGCTGCGGCACCGGGCGGATGGCTCGCTACGTCACCGACCGCGGGTGCTCGGTCGTCGGGGTCGACCTCTCGCCGGGGATGCTCGCGATGGCCCGCCGCGACCACCCCGACCTCGACGTGCGCGAGGGCAGCCTCGTCGACCTGCCGTTCGAGGACGCGTCCTTCGACGGGGTCCTGTTCTGGTACAGCCTGATCCACCTCAGCGACGACGAGCTCCCTCTCGCGCTCGCCGAGGCCGTCCGGGTGCTGCGCCCGGGCGGCCACGTGCTGCTCGGCTTCCAGAAGGGAGAAGGTGTCTTCGACGTCGGCGCGGTGCTCGCCGAGCGCGGTCACGACGTCGAGCTCGTCCGCTGGCACCGCGGACCGAAGGAGGTCCTCGACCTCCTCGCCGCCGCCGGGTTCGAGAGGGTGGCCCGCCTGGTCCGCGCGCCGGTCGGCCGCGAGCGCCACGGCCAGGTCTTCCTCCTCGCCCGGCTGCCCTGACGGCGAGCGCGTCGAGATCACCCGAGGAAGCGTCGGGCCCCGGAGAACTGTGAGGCGAAGTGCGCCGCGCTCACGGCGACCACCTCGACGGTGTGGCCGGTCGACGGGGCGTGGACCATCTGCCCGCCACCGGCGTAGACGGCCACGTGGTGGACCTCGCCGTCGACCGCGTAGAACAGCAGGTCGCCGGGGCGCAGTGCGTCGCCTCCCACCGCGACCCCGGCGACGGCCTGGGGTGCGGCGTCGCGGGGGATGACGACGCCGTGGACGCGATGGACCAGCCAGGTGAGGCCGGAGCAGTCGACCCCGAAGCCGGACGTGCCGGCCCACAGGTACGGCAGCCCGACGAACATCCGTGCCGACCTCACCAGCCCCGCGCCCTCGGGAGGCAGTGCTGCGGCACCACGCTCGGTCACCGACACGTCTGCTGCGGAGGCACGAAGCACCCGACCACCGGGCAGGCCCAACCGGACCATGGCACCGACGGAGCCGAGGACCGGCAGGCGCGTCCCGAAGCTCACCTCCACCGCACGGCGACCAGCGGCGTCGTCGTCGTGCAGCCACGCGGTCCGCGTCACCACCGTCGCACTCGTGGCGGCCGGTGGTGGCGCGGTGGCGGTGAGCTGCGCCAACGGGACCCACCCCGGGTAGCCGCGAGGGTCGAGCGGGGTGGGTTGGTCCGGCACGACGACCTCGGCGAACGACCCGCTCACGGCGGTCAGGCGTACTCGGTCACCGAGCAGGGCCTGGGTGTCCGCCCGTCCGATGAGTTCCCGCCGGGCGGTGGTGCTCAGCCCGGACAACCATGCCCGGATCGCCACCGGGTTCGTGAGCGCGGGCGCGTCGACCCGCCGCGGGGCCCGTGGGGAGCGCCAGACCGTCGCGACGGAGACCACGACCCACGCGTCGTGACCCACGCTCGGCC
>JACXUW010000430.1 GCA_014763705.1 Micrococcales bacterium
CCTCGGGGTCGACCTCGGGACGACGGTCACCAAGGTCGCCGCGGTCGCCGACGACGGCACGCCGGTGCTCGACGGCTCGGTCGCGACGGCGTGGGAGGAGCGCGGGGGCGGCCGGTTCGAGCGCTCTCCGGCCTCGGTCGTCGACGCCGTCGAGCACCTCCTCGCCGAGGTCGTCGCCGGGCTGCCCGCCGGGACGTCGGTGCGTTCGGTCGGCTTCACCTCGATGGCCGAGGCGGGCACGCTGCTCGACTCCTCCGGGGCCGCGCAGTCCCCCGTCATGGCCTGGCACGACCCCCGGGGCGACGACCAGTCCGCCGCGCTCGATGCGACGCTGGCCCGCGAGTTCCCCTCGCGCACAGGGCTGCCGGTGGGCCACGTGGCCACCCTCTTCAAGCTGCTGTGGCTGCGCGACGAGGGCCTCGGGCTGCGTGGTCTCCAATGGCTCGGTGCCCCGGAGCTCGTCGTGCACCGGCTCGGCGGCCGGCGGGTGGCCGAGCGCTCCCTGCTGGGCCGCACCGGGCTGCTCGACGTGCACACCGACGGCTGGTGGCGGCCGGGGCTCGACCTGCTCGGGGTGGGCGCGGACCTGCTGCCCGAGCCGGTGGGCGCCGGGGCCCCGGCCGGGACGGTGCGCGGCGACCACCCGGTGCCCGCGCTCCGTGGCGCCGTGCTCACCGTCGCCGGGCACGACCACGCGGTCGCCGCGGCGGCCACCGGCTGCGGGGCGCCGGGCTCCGCCCTCGACAGCTTCGGCACGGCGGAGGCGTACCTCGCGGCGGCCGACCACGTGCCCGGCCCCGACGTCGTGGGACGCCTGTCGGCCGCCGGCATCTCGGTGTACCCGCACGTGGTGCGCGGAAGCACGGCACTCATCGGCGGGACCCGGACGGGGTTGGTGCTCAAGCGGGTCCAGCAGGTCCTCGGTGCCGAGTCGGAGCCGGCGCGGTCGGCCCTCGACGCCGCGACCCTGCTCCTGGCCCCGGGCGACACGGCCGAGGTCCGGGTGACCGGCTACGGCATGGAGGACCACGAGGTCGGCGTGCACCTCGGGTCCGAGCACCACACGCCCGCCCACGTGTGGCGGGCGGCGCTCGACGGCGGCACGGACCGGGGTCGCGCGCTCCTCGCGACGCTGCGCGACGCCGGGGTGCCGGTCGAGCGCCTCGTCGTCGCCGGCGGCTGGACCCGGATGGCCTCGGTCCTCGCCGCCCGCCGCGACCTCGCGCCGACGGTCGAGGTCTCCGACGTGGCGCAGCCCGGCACGTGGGGCGCGGCCCGGTTCGGCGCCTGGGCCGCGACCCACGGGGCAGCGGCCGCGGCGAAGCACCGGGACCCGCGCCCGCCCGCCGGGTGGTTCGACCGCCCCCACGCCGGGTGAGCCCGGGCGGCGCTCAGGGTCCGACGTCGACGCCGAGCAGGGCCGCGTGCCCCGCGGAGTCGACGCGGACGGTCGCGACCGCCGTCCCGGCGTCCACCGCGTCCTGCACCGCCGCCGCCCGGTCCTGCGGGAGGAAGAGGCTCTCGATGCCGCACCGCAGCCGCCATCCGGAGTCGTCGCAGCGGAGGTAGGGCCCGTCCTCCGGCACGGTGCGCTGCACGGGTCCGCCGACCCAGTGGGCGCCCTGTCGGGTCAGCGGCACGAACGCCGTGCCGCGGGCCTCGTCGGCGGGCGGGACCGACCCGTCGCCGGGGTCCGGGGCGGCCGGCAGGTCCGGGTAGGAGAGGTCGACGTAGGCGCCGCGGAACGCGCCCACCGGGTCGACGGCGGCCACCCGCAGCCGCACCTCCTCACCGGTCAGCCGGGCCGACAGCGGCGCCCACACCGCGGCCCCGACGAGGACGAGCTGGACGGCGGCCGCGACGGCGACCCGGGTCGTGCGGGAGGTCATGACCGGGCCTCCCGTCCCTCGGCCACGAGCCGACGCCGACCGCGGTCGGCGAGGACGCCGGTCGCGAGGAGGACGACGCCGACGGCGAGGAAGAGGACCGCCCCGGAGAGGATCGGGGCGAAGACGGCGAAGGCCTGGACGGTGGTGAAGAGGACGAGCGCGGCGGTGGCGGCCCAGGTGAGCCGGTCGGAGTCGCGCATCCCGCCGAGGACGGCGTAGCCGCTCGTCACCGCGAGGTAGACGAGGACGGCCACGACGGCCCGGGCCCAGTCGGCGGCGGTCAGCGAGGACGTGCTGCCGAGGTCGCCGGACGTCCGCCACAGACCGAGCCCGACGACGGCCACCAGCGCGCCGGCGGCGAGGCCCACCTCGAGGCGGTCGAGCCGCTCGCCGGTGACGGCGGCCGCGGCCGCGAGCACCACGGCGGCGCCGAGGGCGACCCACGGCGTCGCGCCGACCGCGCCGCGGTCGTGCCCGACCGGCAACGCGGCGAAGAAGAGGCCGCCGAGGGCCAGCAGGGCCCCGACCTCGCGCCACGGGAGTCCGAGCGGGCGCCACTCGCGCAGCCGCTCGGGCAGGCGCTGGTGCCCGGTCCCCAGGGCGACGCCGAGGAGGGCGGCCGAGGCCACGGTGGTGGTCAGCCCGAGGACGGTACGGGTGCTCTCGGACGCGTGCCAGACGAGCCAGTAGGCGGCGAGCCCGATGCCGAGCACGGTGGGGCCGAGCCCGACGACGGCGTAGGCGTAGGCCAGCACGCCGAGCGCCCACACGCCGACGAGGACCGGTTCGTAGGCGGGGACCTGCAGGCTCTGGGCCGCCTGGAAGACGACGGCGCCGAAGGCCGCGGCGGCGAGGAGCCGGACCGCCCCGACCACCGGGGACGCGGTGTCCCCGACGCGTTCCCGGCGTGTCGCGAGGACCTCGGCGACCGCGACGAGGCCGACCCACACGGCCGCCACGAGGACGAAGCGCACGAGTGGCGACATCGTGTCGAGGTTGGCGGCGACGGTCCAGATCAGCCCGATGCCGACGAACGCCGCACCGAGGGTGAGGACGATCCGGGCCAGGGTCACGC
>JACXUW010000431.1 GCA_014763705.1 Micrococcales bacterium
GCCCCCGTTGAGCACGCCCGCCGTCGCGCCCGGCCCCGCCCGGACGCGCATCTCCCTCGCGCGCGTGGCCGTGCTGGTCGTCTGCGTCCTCGTCGCCGGATGGGTCGGCACCCGCGCCATCTCGTCGGCGGTCACCCCGCAGCGCGTGGTGCCCTCACCCACCTTCTCGGGGTACGTCGACGTCACCGCCACCCCCGCCTACGCCTTCGAGACGCCCCGCGGAGCGGCCCAGTCGCACGTGACGCTGGCCTTCGTCGTGTCCGGCTCCGAGGGGGCGTGCACCCCGATGTGGGGTGGCGCCTACTCCCTCGAGCGCGCCTCGTCCGACCTCGACCTCGACCGCCGCATCTCGCAGCTGCGCCTCGTCGGCGGCGACGTCCGCGTCTCCTTCGGCGGGCAGGCGGGCACCGAGCTGGCCGCGACGTGCACCGACCAGGGCGCGCTCGCCGACGCCTACCGGACGGTCGTCGACCGCTACGAGCTGACGAGCATCGACCTCGACCTCGAGGGCACCTCGCAGGGTGACGCCGCCGCGGCGGCGCGCCGGGCCGGCGCCGTCAAGCAGGTCCAGGACGACGTGCGCGCCGCGGGTCACCCGCTGGCGGTCTGGCTCACGCTCCCGGTCGCACCCACCGGCCTCACCGACGAGGGCGAGGGCGTGCTCGCGGGCATGCTCGCGGCCGGCGTCGACGTGGCCGGGGTCAACGGGATGACGATGGACTTCGGCGCGGCGGCCACCCTGGGCCGGACCATGGCCGCGCAGGCCATCGACGCCTCGACCGCGCTCCAGCGCCAGGTGCGCGGAGCCTTCGAGAACGCCGGACGCCCGCTCGACGACGACGCGGCGTGGAGGCGGGTCGGCATCACCCCGATGATCGGCCAGAACGACGTCCAGGCGGAGCGGTTCACGCTCGACGACGCCGAGGCGGTCAACGCCTTCGCCCGCACCCACGGCGTCGGCCAGGTGTCGATGTGGTCGCTCAACCGGGACGCCACGTGCGCCCCGCCGCTGCCGGCCGTGCTCCCCGTGGTGCAGACCTCGTGCAGCGGGGTCGACCAGGCCGGACGGTCCTTCGCCGACGTCCTCGCCGCCCACCTCGACACGACGCGTCCGTCGTCCACGAGCTCCCCCTCGGCGGCGCCCACCCGTCCCGTCGGGTCCGCCACCGAGGCATCGGGCACCGGCGTGGTCGACGACCCCGCCCACAGCCCCTTCCCCGTCTGGGACCCGCTCGGCCGCTACCCGGGGGGCACGAAGATCGTCTGGCACCGACAGGTGTACCTGGCCCGCTACTGGACGACCGGCGTGGCCCCGGACATGCCGGTGGCCAACCCCGCGGACTCGCCGTGGACGCTCGTCGGCCCCGTGCTCCCGGGGGACACCCCGGCGCCGCTGCCGACGGTGCCGGCCGGCACCTACCCCGCGTGGGACCCGAAGCAGACGTACACCGCCGGGATGCGGGTGCAGCTCGGGCTCGTCCCCTACGAGGCCAAGTGGTGGTCGCAGGGGCAGAAGCCGGGCGAGTCGGCCGTCGGCGGCTCGCCGTGGCTGCTCGTCACGCCCGGCTCCTGACCGCGGGCGTCAGAAGTACCAGGGGAAGGGTGACCAGTCCGGGTCGCGCTTCTCGAGGAACTGGTCGCGCCCCTCGACGGCCTCGTCGGTCATGTACGCCAGCCGCGTCGCCTCGCCGGCGAAGACCTGCTGACCCATGAGCCCGTCGTCGACGAGGTTGAACGCGAACTTCAGCATCCGCTGGGCCTGGGGCGACTTCGACATCACCTCGCGGGCGACGTCGAGGGCCGTCGACTCCAGCGACGCGTGGTCGGCGACGAGGTTGACCGCGCCCATCCGGTGCATGTCCTCGGCGGAGTACTCGCGCCCGAGGAAGAAGATCTCGCGGGCGAACTTCTGCCCGACCATCCGGGCCAGGTAGGCCGACCCGTAGCCCCCGTCGAACGACCCGACGTCGGCGTCGGTCTGCTTGAAGCGGGCGTTCTCCCGCGACGCGACGGTGAGGTCGCACACGACGTGCAGGCTGTGCCCGCCCCCGGCCGCCCAGCCGTTGACGACCGCGACGACCACCTTGGGCATCGTCCGGATGAGCCGCTGCACCTCGAGGATGTGCAGCCGCCCGCCCTCCGCCCGCACCCGGCGCGCGTCGACCGAGTCGGCCGTCTCGCCCTCGGCGTACTGGTACCCGGACCGGCCGCGGATGCGCTGGTCGCCACCGGTGCAGAAGGCCCACCCGCCGGTGCGCGCCGACTGCCCGGCGCGCGGGGTCGGACCGTTGCCGGTGAGCAGCACGACGCCGACGTCGGCCGAGCGCCGGGCGTGGTCGAGGACGCGGTACAGCTCGTCGACCGTGTGCGGGCGGAAGGCGTTGAGCACCTCGGGCCGGTCGAACGCCACGCGGACGCAGCCGAGCCCGACGGCGCGGTGGTAGGTGACGTCCGTGAGGTCCTCGAAGCCGGGGACCTCCTCCCACGCGCTCGGGTCGAAGGTCTCGCTCACTCCGGGGATCGCGCTCACGCCGGCAAGGCTAGTCGGGGCGGCCCTGTGGAAAACCCGGCGGGCCGGACGGGGGCCCGTGGCACGGTCGGCCCGGGACGCGGTCGGCGTCCGGGAGCGGCAGACGGGGGTGGCGACGGTGGTCGACGGGTGGCAGGGACCGCGGGGCGGGCGACGCTGGGAGGAGGAGCTCGACGGCGTGCTGCACCGCGAGCGGTGGGACGACGACGCGCCGTTCGACGAACCGTACGAGGAGCCGTGGAGAGGGTCGTGGGGAGCGCCGTCCGGACGGTCGCTGGGCCGGGTGACGGACGTCGACCTCCGCACCACACGGCGTGACCACGTCACGACCATCGTCCTCATCGGGGACCGTGTCGTCGACGTCGTCACGAGGCCGACGCGGGGGAGCGAGTACGAGTGCGCGGCGCTGGAGCTCGACGACGCCCGGTAC
>JACXUW010000029.1 GCA_014763705.1 Micrococcales bacterium
CCCCGGGACGCCCGCGGCCCCGCCGTCCGCCGCGGCCGTCCGCCACGCGCCGGAGGCCCCCGGGCCGGCGGCGCGCGCGAGCGGCGGCGGGCATCCCACTCACTCGAGTCGGTGCTCACCGAGACCGTCGCGCTGCTCGACGCGCACGGCGAGGCCGGGCTGAACTTCCGGGCGCTGGCCGGGCGGCTGGGTGGCGGTGTGGGCAGCATCTACTGGTACGTCTCGAGCAAGGACGAGCTGCTCGACCGCGCCTCGGACCACGTCCTGGCCGGGGTGCTCACGGCCGTGGCCGACGTCGGGGGCGGCGACCCGATCGAGGACCTGCGCACCATCGCGGTCACGCTCTTCGACGCCATCGCCGACCGGCCCTGGCTCGGCGCGTACTTCATGCGCGACACCGAGGTCCAGCCCAACGCGCTGCGGCTCTTCGAGAAGCTCGGGCAGCAGGTGCTGCGACTCGACCTCACCCGGCGCCAGCAGTTCCACGCCGTCTCGGCGGTCGTCGGGTTCGTCGTCGGCACCGCGGCCGACATGGGCCAGGAGCCCCCGCCCGAGGTGCTGTCCGGGGAGGTCGACCGCGCGGAGTACCTCGCCGCTGCCGTCGCGCAGTGGCGGGCCCTCGACCCGGCCGAGTTCCCCTTCGTCCACCGCATCGCGGACGAGTTCGAGGGCCACGACGACGCCGATCAGTTCCGCGCCGGCCTCGACCTCCTGCTCGCCGGGCTCCGGCTCCAGGCCGACGGCTGACCGACCGCCGCTCGAGGACCGCCGACCGCTCCGGGCCGCGGGTCCGGTTGCCGGCGGTGGAGGTTGTGGGGAGGATCGAGCGGGTAGCCCACCGGGGACCGACGACGCCGACACCGGGGGTCGCGGCGAGACCGAGGAGGACCATGAGCACGGTCGACACGACACCACCGCCGGTCAGCGCCGTCCTGCGCCTCGAGGAGCTCGACGCCCTCGACGGTGCGGTCGCGGCCCTCGAGCCGGTCGGGTCCTTCTTCTCCGGCGGCGCTCTCGGCCGCGTCCTGCGCGGCGAATGGCTCGGGCACGCCCTGCACCCGGTGCTCACCGACGTCGTCATCGGGACCTGGACCTCGGCCTCGTTGCTGGACGTCGTCGGCGGCGAGGAGTCGCGCGACGCGGCCCGCACGCTCGTCGGCGTCGGACTCGCCGCGGTCGGCCCGACGGCGTGGTCCGGATGGGCGGAGTGGGCCGGCGCGGGCCGGCGCGAGCAGCGGGTCGGCGTCGTCCACGCCGTGAGCAACGGGCTGGCCATCGGGTTGTACACGGCCTCGTACGTGTCCCGTCGCCGCGGGCGGCACTCGGCCGGAGCCCGGCTCGCGCTCGCCGGCTTCGCCGTCTCCGGGGCGGCCGCCTACCTCGGCGGGCACCTGGCGGCGGCCCGGGACGTCGGCAGTCACCATCCCGCCTTCGACGACTGAGGGCGGGCGCCGCGTCTCAGGTGCCGGCGAGCTCGGCGACGACCGGCGCCATCCGGTCGGCCGCCCCGGCTCCGACGACGACGTAGGAGTAGCCGATCTCCTCGCGCCGGCGCCGGAGCTCCTCGACGGCCGCGGCCGGGTCGGCCGGCAGGACGAGGAGGGAGTCCGCCTCGCGCAGGGCCTGCGGGTCGGTCTCGGCCGCCGAGGCCATGAACGGCGCGACGTCGTCACCGACGACCGGCACGTGCAGCGCGAGCTCGACGTCGCGGACGCGCAGCACCTCCCGGGCCCGGGCGGCCATGCCCTCGCGGGTGTCGCCGACGCGGGCGGCGAAGGTCAGCGTGTCGGCGACCTCGAGCCCGACGGCGGTCGCCCTCGGTCCGCGGACGGCCATGACGACGGGCGTGTGCACGTCGGTGCCGTCCATCGCGCGCAGCTCGTCGACGGTGTCGCGCACCCGGTCGAGCCGCTCGGCCGGTGACGGCACCGCCATCCCCCGGTCGCGCAGCTCGTCCTCGATGCCCGGCCGCCCGGTACCGATGCCCATCTCGAACCTCCCCCCGGTGAGCTCGGTGAGGGAGTGGGCCTCCCAGGCGGTGGCCCACGGCGGGCGGAAGGGGCTGGCGTAGACCCAGGTCCCGACGCGGAGGTCGGCGACGGCTGCGGCGTGCGCGAGCAGCGGCGCCGGGGCCGGCTGCCAGAGCGGGACGTCGGGGACGAGGAGGGTCGAGAACCCCTGGCCGGCGAGTCGGCGGGCCTGCTCGGTCCACGAGCGGACGTCGGTGAGCACCGGCGCCACCACGCCGAACCGGAACGGCCGGGTCATCCGGCGTCCCCGCCCGTGGCCCGCAGGACCGGGTAGCGCAGGTGGAGGACGCGGTCACCCTGGATGACCGTCGTCGGGTCGCCGAGCAGGTGCTGCGCGTCGACCGAGCCGAAGTACCGCTTCCCCGAGCCGAACACGACGGGAACGATGTCGATGGCCACCTCGTCGACGAGCCCGAGGCGCAGCGCCTCGCCGCCGACCTCGCCCGCGCACACGGCGACCACGCGGTCGCCGGCCCGGCGCTTCGCCTCCTCGACCGCCGCCGTCACGTCGTCGAAGAACGGGACGTCGGCCTCCGGGTGCCATCCCTCGGGCTTGGGCCGGTGCGAGACGACGAGGAGGTGCTCGCCGGCCGGCGGGTCGGCCTCCCACCCGTTGGTCAGGTCGAAGAGGTGCCGACCCTGGATGGTCGCGCCGATGCGGTTCCAGAAGGAGCTGACGTACTCGTGGGAACGCTCGCTGACGCGGAACGGCCCGTGCGCCTCGCCCTCCCCCTCGGTCTCGATCGGCCGGTCGCCGTTGAAGTACCAGTCGAAGAGCGGCCCCACCTCGTCGTGCTCGTCGGCGATGAAGCCGTCCAGCGATGCCACAGCGTGCATGATCACGGTTGCCATGCCACGACAGACTGGCACCGACCGCCGGACTCATCGGCCGATCGGACCGGGATGGGCCTGCCACGCCCCCGAGCTCGTGGTCCCGACCTACGGTGTGCTTCGTGGACGGGGGAACCGACGACAAGCGGATGCGGCTGCGGTACGCGGGCACCTGCCGGGTCTGCGCGGCGGCTCTGCCGGCGCGGACGGAGGCGGTGTACGAGCGGTCGACCCGGACGGTGCGGTGCCTCACTCACGACGTCCCTGGGGAAGGCGCCCCGGGCACGGCCGAGGGGGTCGAGGCCGAGGAGGTCTCCCACGACGGGCTGTCGGTGGAGGGGACGGCGCAGGCTGCGGACCCTGTGGAGTCCGGCACCGCCGGCGCCTCCGCGCGGCGCGAATTCGAGCGTCGCAGAGCTCGACGAGAGGAGCGGATCCGGGCGAAGCACCCGAGGCTCGGCGGGTTGATCCTCGCCGTGTCCGAGGAACCGCAGTCCACGACCGCGTGGGCCGTCGGCGCGAAGGGCGAGGAGGTGCTCGGCCGTGGGCTCGACGCGCTGGCCTCGGACACCATCCGGCTCCTCCACGACCGGCGCATCCCCGGGAGCCGATCGAACATCGACCACCTCGCCGTGACCCCCGCGGGCGTGGTCGTCATCGACGCCAAGCGGTACCGGGGCCGACCTCACCTGCGGGTCGACGGCGGGATCCTCAGACCTCGGGTCGAGCGGCTGTTCGTCGGGTCCCGCGACTGCACGAAGCTCGTCGACGGCGTGCTCACGCAGGTCGAGATCGTGCGCGGCATCGTCGGCGAGGGCGTGCCGGTCCGCGGCGTGCTCTGCTTCCTCGACGCGGACTGGCCGCTGCTCGGTGGCGCCTTCACCGTGCGCGGCGTCGACGCCCTCTGGCCGAAGAGGCTGCGGACCCAGCTGTGCGGCGACGGCCCCCTGGCGATGCAGGCGGTGGGCGAGGTGCACCGGTCGCTGGCCGCGCACCTGCCGTCCTCCTGAGGCCTGTCCCGACCGCCGCAAAGTCGGCACAATCGGCGGATGGACCTCTCCCCCTTCGGCGTCCGCGCGAGCGCCGGGTCACTGCGCGCCGACGACGGCGTCGCGCTCGCCCACTCCTGGACCGACGCCGGCGTCGTGGCCGGTCCGGCGACCAACGGCGCCCAGGTGCTGCACCTGTCGGTCGCGCTGTGCGTCCTCAACGACACCTACCGGGAGGCGGCGCGGCTGGGCATCGAGGTGTCCGGCGTGGCCGTCGAGGTCGACGGCGCCTTCGACGACGCGTGGCGCTCGACCGGCATCCGCTACGAGGTCGAGCTGGACTCGGCTGCGCCGGAGGACGATCGGCAGCGGCTGCTGGAGGTCGTCGACGAGGTCGCCGAGATCCCACGAGCCATCCGCGGCGGCGCCGAGGTCACCCGCCGGGCGTGACCGCTCGGCCGGCACAGCACCCGAAGCCCGCGGGTCGCACCCGAAAGGTTCCGGTGTCATGGGAGGGTTTCCCGCCTCAGGCGGGAAACCCGGGGTCCGTGAGGCCGGCCTCGGCCAGGAGCCGCGCCACCGAGCCCGGCACGTCGGTCGGGTCGAAGTGGACGCCGCGCATCCCAGCCGCCACGGCACCGGCGACGTTGCGCGGCTGGTCGTCGAGGAAGACGACCGACGACGCCTCCTCCCGGGCCAGCCCGAGCTCCTTGAGCGCGTGCTCGAAGGCCTCCGGCTGCGGCTTGAGGAACCCGACGTGCGAGAGGTCGATGACGGGGTCGAAGCGCCGGACCACGCTCATCCGCTCGATCCACTCCGGCGGGTGGAAGGCGGCGAGGTCGTTGGTCAGCACCGCCGTCCGCAGCCCGGCCGCCTGCAACGCGTCGAGCAGGGCCACCACCTCCGGCCGTACGACGACCGACTCGTCCTGCTCGTAGAGGGAGCGCATGAACTCGTGCGTCGGGTCGTCGGCGTCCGGGAAGTACCGCGACGCCTGCCGGTGCCAGTACTCGCGCTCGGTGATCTCGCCGGTCATCGACCGCGCCCACAGGGGGTCGGAGGCCACGTCGAACGGACCGCGCCAGTCGTACCCGTGCAGCTCGAACGGCGTCCGGATGACCACCCCACCGAAGTCGAACAGGACCACCTCAGTCATGCGGCGCCTCGTGGCCGATCATCCGCTCGACGCGGGTGATGTCGCCGGACCACCCACACCCGCCGCAGCGCGTGTGGAAGGTGCGCCGCTCGCCCTCCCAGTACTCGACGGCCATCGAGCCCGGGCCGTCGAGCCCGGAGCCGCACGACGGGCAGAAGGCCGGCGCGTCCGTCACGTGCGCGATCCGGTCGGGGTCCCACCAGTGCGTGCCGGTGAGCCGCCGGTCCGCGACCGGCGCCTCGACCTCGACGTGGTTGCTCCACCGCGGGTCGCGGCGGTACCGCGGCGCGGGGACGGTGCTCGACGCCCGCGGGGCGCCGTCGTGGGAGCGACCCTCGCCGCTGCGGCCGCCACCGGTCACCGCTCGCCCGACGCCGCGAGCCGCTTGCGCCGGGCCACCTCGGCCGCCGAGTTCTCGATCATATCGTCGGCGCGGGCCATCGACCAGGTCGTGTCGCCGCGCAGCGCCGCCGCCTCGAGGTAGAGCTTCTTCAGGGAGTCCATCGCCGGCGAGTACCGCGACGAGCCGCCGGAGATCCAGGACAGCGCGAACTCGGTGTAGTCCACGCCGAACTTGTCCTTCTCGCAGGGCAGCCCGACCCGGTCGTGCTTCTCCCGGGTGAACCCGACCGTGGGGTCCCTGCCCTCGGCGACGAGCGCCATCTGCTCACGGAACATCTTGCGCAGCATGATGACGCCGATGTCGGACTTGCCGAGGTGCTCGGCCGTCCGGTCGTTGATGTCGCCCTGCGTCACCCACGCCATGATGTCCTGGCCCTCGATGTAGTCGACGATGTGCTCGCCGCGCTCGTCGAGCCACTCGAACTCGTAGTCGACCGGGTACACCTGCTCCGGGAAGGTCTCCATCCCCGGCGGCTGGTGGCTGGAGTAGAACGCGACCCAGGTGTGGGTGTCGTCGATCGGCACCCGGATCTGCATCTGCTCGATGCCCGCGCCGCCGACCCGCATGCAGTACGGGAACACGAGCGGGTGGCCGACTGCCCAGTCGTCGTTGTCCTCCGAGTTGCCCTCCAGCACACGACGCTTGAGGATGCCCCACTCCATCTCGTCGAACGCGACCTTGAGGTGCTTCTTCTGGAACCCGGGCGGGGCGAGGAAACCCTGCTGCTCGCCGAGGAACTTGAAGTAGCGCCCGTGCAGCCACTCGACGTGGTGCGGGTCGACCGAGTTCTCCATGATCTGGAGCCAGTTGCACGGGAGCACCGTCCAGCCGCAGTCCTTGAACCCGGCGTCGACGTAGACGTCGAAGCGCGGCAGCTCGGGCGCCGGCTGCCGCCCGACGTACGCCCAGACCATCCCGCCCATCGCCTCGGCCCTCCCGGCGAAGGCCGTGACCCGCGAGGCGAAGGTGGACTCGGCCGGCTCGGCCGGCTGGTCGAGGCACTGCCCGCCCTCGTCGAAGAGCCAGCCGTGGTACCCGCACCGCAGGCCCTCCTCCTCGACGACGCCGTAGACCATCGAGGCGCGCCGGTGCGGACAGTGCTCCTGCATGATCCCGTAGCGCCCGCTGGGCTGCTTCCACAGGGCGAAGTTCTCGCCGAGCAGCCGCACCTTCTTGATCGGCCACTCGTCGAGCTCGCGGACGAACGCCACGGGGTACCAGTACCTCCGCAGCAGCTCGCCCATCGGGGTGCCGGGGCCGACCTGGGTCAGCTGCTCGTTGAGCTCCTGCTTGAGCATCGGGGACTCTCCTCGGGTGGGGGTGGTGCGGTGGGCGCCGGCGTCAGAGCCGGGTGACCTTGCCGGTGTTGCCGTCGACGCGGATCAGGTCGCCGTTCGCGATGGCCGTCGTCGCCTGCCCGGTGCCCGTCACGGCCGGGACGCCGTACTCGCGGCAGACGATGGCGGCGTGCGACATGAGGCCGCCGATGTCGGTGACCGTCGCCTTGATCTTCGAGAAGACCGGCGCCCACGACGGCGCGGTGATCGGCGCGACGAGGATCTCGCCCTCCTGGACGTCGCCGATGTCCTCGGCACTGAACACGACGCGGGCCGGGCCCTCGGCGACCCCGGGCGAGGCGGCCATGCCGGTGATCGCACCGCTCTCGTCGTCCGGGTTGAGCCAGAGGTCGATTGAGTCGGTGGTGATGCCCCAGAGCATGATCGTGAAGGGCTCGGTGACGACCTTCGGCGGCGGGCCGAGGGCCTTCGGCTGCTTGCTGGCCTCCAGGGCCTGGACGATGCGGCGGCGGTCGGCCACCTTGGCAGGCCAGTAGTGCGGTCCGGCCGGCTCCGCGCCGACGGCCCACGCCGAGTAGAGGTCGAACAGGAGGGTGTCCATCTCCTCACGGCGCACGAAGTACACGTCGTCGGCCCGGCTGAAGAAGCCCTCCTTGACGAGCATCTCGCCGAGCTCGCGCGACTTCTTCCAGAACACCGACATCGACCAGTGCTCGATGTAGAAGTTGTGGTTCTCGACGTACGGGAACACCGTGCGGGCCAGGCCGAGCTTGCCGTTGAAGGCCTCCCGGTCCTCGTCGGACGCGAGCAACTCGGAGTACTCCTCGACGATGCGGTCGCGCTCGGCCCGGATCTCGTCGATGGGTCGCGAGATGTCCTGGCCGGCCTGCAGCTTCGAGACGTACTCGGCGATGAACCCGTACGGCACCGAGCGGTCCTGGCGCCACGTCTTGTCGTAGTAGTAGAAGCCGGTGCCGGAGCTGAAGTTGAACCACGGCTCCTCGACCTCGGTCCACGCGGCCAGCCACTGCCGGCCGGCGTCCGTGTCGAGGGCGGCGTGCACCGCGTCGACGTCGTCCGGGGTGGCGAAGGCATCGGCCACGCCGAGGTCGATCGCCTTCTGGGCGAGCTTCTTCAGCTCCTCGTTGGGCCGGAAGAGGTCGACCTCGATCCCGGCGACCATCTTGGCGATGGCGAGGTCCGGGATGGACGGGAAGGCCTGCTTGCAGAAGCCGAAGAAGTCGAGGTAGGCGGCGTAGCCGAGGTTGAGGAACTCGAAGTGGTACTGCCAGATCTTCTGGGCGAGGTCCTGGAAGCGGTGGTACTGCTCCTGGAGGTCCCAGCCGCTGCCGACGCCCCGGCCGGAGCGCACGACGGTCTCGAGGTCCTCGGTCTCGGGGAGCGGTGAGAAGTCGATGGCCTCGAGCGCCGCGATGTTCTCCTTGACCTTGCCGAGCCAGTTCGCGTAGAGGTCGTCCCAGTTCATGAAGTAGTGCCCGGCACGCTCCATGAACTGCGGTACCCGGGCGCCCACCGTCGCCTCGTCGTCGATCGTGTTCGGCGAGAAGTACGGGTAGCCGTTGTGGATCCGGAAGTCGATGCCGTTGGCCGGGGGCACGAGGTAGTGGCGCGAGTTGTACTGCGAGAGCGAGGCGATGGCGAACATCAGGTGGTCGGCGTCCCAGGGCGACATCGCCCAGCCCCAGTGCATCGAGTCCATGAACCAGAAGCGGCTGTCCTCGTAGTCCTTGCGCCCCTCGGAGAAGAGCACCGAGTAGGGGTACAGCTCCTCCCACCCCTCGGCCCCCGCGGGGGTCTCGAGCTCGAAGGGGCTCGGGAAGCGGTTCTCGGTCATCGGCTGGCTCCTTTGCCGTGCCTGGGTCGCCGTGGTGGCGTCCGGTCCTGCGGGGGTGGTGCGGTCCTGCTACTGCTTGTGGATCGGGGCGATGAGCGTCGAGACGATCGATGCCATCGGGTCGTAGTGCCCGTGGGCGACGGACTCGCGCGGCTTCTTCGACCACACGGTCTCCGGGCGGGCCTGGAGGAGGATGATGTTCTCGCCGTCGGGCAGCTCGCGGTCGAGGGCCCACTCGACGTCCTGCGGTCGGCCGTAGTGCTTCTCGGCGCGGCGAGCCATCATCGCCACCGCGCAGATCTCCTCGTCCGACAGGCACGGGACATTCCGTCGCTCGTCCTCGACGGGGTAGGGCTCGACGCCGTTCTCGCCGCGCCGGTACTCGACGTGCTTGTCCGAGATGGTCCGCTCGACGACGCACCGGAGCACCTTGTCGACGACGAAGTTGTCCGGGGTGACCTCGCCGGAGACGACGGCCTCGCCGAGGCCCCACGACGCATCGATGGCCACCTGCGAGCGGTCGCCCGTCGTCGGGTTGAGGGTGAAGGCGACCCCCGAGGACCGCGGGTCGACCATCTTCTGCACGCCGACCGACATCGAGACGCCGTGGTCCTCGTAGCCCATGGCGCGGCGGTAGGCGATGGCGCGGTCGGTGAAGACCGAGGACCAGCACCGGCGCACGTGCTCGAGGACCGAGTCGGCGCCGCGGACCCACAGGTAGGTGTCCTGCTGGCCGGCGAACGAGGCGTCCGGCTGGTCCTCCGCGGTCGCCGACGAGCGGATGGCCACGCCGACGGCGTCGCTGCCGCAGCGGGCCGAGAACGCGGCGTACGCGGAGCGGATGGCCTCCTCGACCGGGCCGGGGATCGGGTGCGACTCCATCGCCGAGCGGATCTCCGCCGAGACCGCCCGCAGCTTGTGCGGGTCGTCGGCGTCGGTCGTGCTCAACGCCCCCCGGACGACGGCCGCCAGCTCGGGGTCCCCCCGCAGCAGCTCGTACGCGTCCGTCGTCACCGCGAACCCGGGAGGCACCGGCAGGCCTGCGGCGATCATCGAGCCGAGCGAGGAGTTCTTGCCGCCGAGCCGGGCCCGGTCCTCCTCCCGGAAGTCCTCGAACCACACGACGTAGGGGGATGCGTCAGCCACCCTGGCCTCCTTCGGTCGGTGCGGCACCTCGTCGTGCCGCACCCAGGCGTCCTCCGCGACGACGGGACAGCTCCGGCACATCCGCGGCCTCCACGCTCAGGCCCCGGCGCCGGGCGGGACCCAGCGCTCGTCGAGCTGCCAGGTGGGCAGCGAGGCGATCTGCGGGACGTGGATCTCCTGGACCCGGTTGCGGTACGAGACCATCGCCTCGGTCCCGCCCTCGAAGACCTTCACCCGGACGTGCTCGGTGTTGTACGGCTCGCCGGGGTCGTAGCCGAGGGCGGCGATGGCGAATGCCCGGATCGGGCCGGAGTGCGTCGCGACCATCATCCGCGCGCCGGGGTGCTCCTCGGCCAGCCGCTGGATGCCGGTCCAGAAGCGCCGGACGCACATGACCGGTGGCTCGAAGTGCATCATCGGGATCTGCAACCAGTGCTGGATGGGGTCGCCGCCGCCCTGCTGGGTCCGCCAGAACCGGTCGATCTCGACCAGCCACATCGGACGGTCCCCGAGCGCGGTCCGCTCGAACTCCTCGAGCGTCGTGTAGTACTTGCGGAAGGCGGCGGTGACGTCGCGCAGGCCGTCGGGCGTGGCGACCCCGAAGTTGCGGAACTCCTCCATCGGCTCGGGCTCGAAGACCTTGACGTCCTTCTCGAACATCGCCAGGCCGTCCTGCAGACCACGGTCGATGTTCTGCGCCGTCTCGCGGGCCCGGTTGGTGTCGGCGTGCCGGACGACGACGCTCTCGCCCGGGGAGACCCGCTTGGCGATGGTGTGGCCGTAGGTGTGCGCCTGCCAGTTGCCGAGCGGGGTGAGCCCGGACTCGGTCGAGTAGCCCTGGGTCTCGCCGTGCCGGATGAGGTAGACGTCGGCGACGACCCGCTTGCGGGCCTGCGGCGGCGCCGAGATCTCCTTGGTCCGGTTGTCCTCGGACATCGCCCGCTGGACGCCCATGCCCACGCGCTCGTGGAGCGGCGGGAGGGCCTGGGGGCCGCTCTTGGGTTCGCCCTGTCGCTCACGGAACCGCCTGAGGTACAGCGGGGTCGACTCGGCGTGCTCGTCGCGTTCGGTCGGGTCCGCCGGCCTCGGTGCGACCCTGGCCTGCCGGTCGAGGTAGGTCGCCAGGTAGCGCGGCGGGTCGACCCGCTGGGTGTTGGGCAGCCCCGGGCGGGGCGTCTCGTCGCTCATGAGTGCACCGTGAGGAAGTCCTGGTCGACGACGCCCTCGTAGTAGAAGACGGCGCGACCCATCTGGGCCTCGGTCCACGTGACCGGCTCGCGGTCCGGGTCGGCCCAGTAGCCGCCCGTGTAGACCTCGTTGCGGTTGCCCGCCGGGTCGAAGAAGTACAGGCCCCAGCCGCGGGTGGCGCCGTGCCGCGTCGGGCCGGCGTCGATCCGGACCCCGTGGTAGGCGCAGAGGTCGGCCGCGCGGCGCAGGTCGTTCCAGTCGTCGACCCAGTAGGCGACGTGGTGGAACGCGCCGTCCGGGCCGGTGATGAACGCGATGTCGTGCGCCGTGTGCGTCCGCTCGAGGAAGGTCGCGAGCTGGTGGCCGTCGTCGGCGACGATCTGCTCGGTGAGCCGGAACCCGAGCACCTCCGTCCAGAACCGCGTCGTCTCGTCGACGTCCTCGCACATGAGGAAGACGTGGTCGAGCCGCGGGGGGTGCATCCCGGACAGGCCCTGGGGCTCGGGCGGCGGGTTGTGCAGCGGGAGCGCGTTGCCGATCTGCTCCATCGCGTGGACGAGCTCGGTCGTGTGGCCGCTCGGTGCCGTGAAGCGCACCGTCTCACCGGAGCCCGGCCCGAGCTCGCCGGCGGCGAACCGCTTCGTCGCGATGCCGTAGCCCTCGATCGCGGTCGTCAGCTCGTCGAGGTCGCCGGCCTCCTGCACCTTGAACCCGATGACCTCCACGCCGTAGGTCGGGGCGTAGCGGAGGATCAGCGAGTGGTGCTGCTGCTCGTCCCAGCCCTTGAGGTAGACGGCCTGGTCCTCGACGGCGGTCTCGATGAGCCCCATGACCTCGGTGTAGTAGGCCGTCGACAGCTCGAGGTCGGGGCAGCGCACCTCGACGTGGCTGAGTCGCAGGATCCCCATCGATCCGCCTCTCCGGGTTGGTGGTTCGGGCTCAGGTGTGGACGGAGACGAAGCGGTCGTTCACTTCGCCCTCGTAGTAGAAGACGGCCTGGCCGATGTTGTCCTCGGTCCAGGTGATGGTCGGGAAGTCGGGGTCCGGGCGGTAGCCGCCGGTGAAGACCTCGTTCCGGGTGCCCATCGGGTCGAAGAAGTAGATGGTGTTGCCGCGGGTCACGCCGTGCCGCGTCGGGCCGACGTCGATCTGGATCGCGTTGTAGGCGAGGATGTCCGCGCTGCGGCGCACGTGGTCCCAGTCGTCGAGCCAGAAGGCGAAGTGGTGCAGCGCGCCGTTGGTGCCGTTGACGACGGCGAGGTCGTGCGGGGAGTGGCTGCGCTCCATCCACACGCCGATCTGGTGGCCGTCGCCGCCGACGAGCTGCTCGGTCATCCGGAAGCCGAGGACGTCCATGTAGAACTTCGCCGCCTCGCCGACCTCCTCGGCGTTGATGAGCAGGTGGTCCATCCGGGGCGGGGCGATGCCGAGCAGGTCGACCGGGATCTCCGGGTTGAGCTTGCCGGTGCGGCCGCCGACCTTCTCGACGTCGAAGACGAGCTCCATCTCGTGCCCGGACGGGGTCTCGAACCGGATCGACTCCCCCTGGCCGACCTCCTCGCCGTGGGAGATGCGCTGGACGTGGAAGCCGTAGGTCTCGACCTTGCGCTCCATCTCGGCGAGGTCGTCCTCGTGGTCGACCTTGAAGGCGAAGCGGTCCATCCCGACCCGCGGGTCGTAGCGGACGGCGAGGGAGTGGTGGTCCTCCTCGTCCCAGCACTTGAAGAACGCCCGGTCGGGGGTCTCCTCGGTGAGGTCCATCCCCATGACGCCGGTGTAGTAGGCCTTGGCGAGGTCGAGGTCCGGCACCGTGATGTCGACGTGGCTGAGCCGGAGGATTCCCATGCCGGAAAGGTCGCACGGCCCGTGCACCGCTGGGAACGCCTGTCCCGCCCTCCGGGAACGCTGCCCGGAGAACGTGCGGGGGCCGTCCTCCGCACGTGGCATCCTCGCGGAAGGCTTCCCGCATGGCGGGATGATCCTGTCCCGTCGGGCGGCATGCTGCCTAGGGTCGAGCGCGTGATGACCGAGCCGGACGAGGACGTCCAGCCGCAGCCCGCGGACGGCGCCCGGCGCGCCGAGGGCATGCGCGCGGCGATGGCCGACTACGTCCGCAGCGTGCACCGGGCGTACGCCTCCGGGGCCGCCGGCCAGCCCCCCGCGGTCCGCGGCCGGCTGCGGCTCTACGACCCCGGCCTGACCGTCCTCGCGGCCGGTGCCCGCAACCTCCACGTCGTCGCGACGACCGACCGCCTCGCCCCGCCGAGCGGCCAGGAGGTGGCCCTCGAGGACGAGGTCGAGGGCATCCGCTGGACCCTGCGCTTCTTCGACCCCGTCGTCCTGCCCGAGCTCGGCCTCGTCGACGAGAGCGACGCCCCCGCGTACCTCCCGGTGCGGCGAGTGCTCGGCGTGAGCACCGCGATCTACCACCTCGTCGTCCAGCCGGGCGCCTCGCTGAGCGGGCACCAGGCCTCGCACGCCGGGGCCGGCCTCGCGATGGACCACCTCGCCGACGTCCGCGACTTCGAGTCGATCCGCTCCCGGGCCAGGGGCGCCGAGGCCCTGGTCGACGAGCTCGAGGGCGCCGCGGCGGCCGGCCTGGTCCGGGCCCAGGCGCTGCTCGCCGTCGAGGTCGCGCAGCAGGTGGCTCCGTGGGACGACCGCGTCGCGGTCCTCGCCGCACAGGTGCGCCCCGACCCCGTCGAGCTGCGCCGCACCCTCCTCGACGTCGTCCGGGGGACCAGCCGGGGGGCCGGCCGTGGGTGAGTCGCTGTCGAGCGTGCGCAACGCGGTCCGGGTGCTCAAGGCCTTCAGCTCGCGCCGCCGCGACTACGGCGTCACCGAGCTCGCCCGCGCCCTCGGGATGACGACCAGCACCGTCCACAGGCTGCTGCGCACCCTCCAGTCCGAGCACCTCGTCGAGCAGGACCCGGAGACCGGGCGCTACCGGCTCGGGCTCGCCGTCTACGACCTCGTCGCGGCCTCCTCCCCCGGCTACGACCTCTCCGAGGCCGTGCTGCCCCCGATGACGATGCTGCGCAACCGCACCGGCGAGACGACGCAGCTCGCCGTCCTCGACGGCCGCGAGGTCGTCTACGTCGAGCGGCTCCAGAGCATGCACTCGCTGCGGATGTTCCTCGACGTCGGCCGGCGCAACTGGGCGCACTCGACGAGCACCGGCAAGGTGCTGCTCGCCCACCTCGAGCCGAGCGTCCTCGACCGCACCCTCGAGGGCTGGGACCCGCCGTCGCGCACACCCTTCACGGTGACCGACCTCGCCGTCCTGCGCCGCCAGCTCGCGCAGATCCGCCACCAGGGCTGGGCGCACAACGTCGACGAGTCCGAGATCGGCGCGACCTCGATCGGCGCGCCGGTGCGTGACGTCTCCGGTCAGGTCGTCGCCGCGCTGTCGGTCGTCGGCCCGAGCCCGCGGATGGACCAGGACCTCGCCGCCATCCGGCAGGCCGTCGTCGAGGCGGCCGCCGTCGCGAGCCGCCGTCTCGGGCACCGCGGCCGGGGGGTCGACCATGCCTCCTGAGACGACCACCCCCGGGGAGCTCCACGAGCGGGTCGCCCAGCGGCTGCACCACGCCATGACCTCGGTGACCCCGGTGCGGCCGGTCGTCGAGGACCACCCGGAGCTCGACGTCGACGACGCCTACCGCATCCAGCAGGGCCTCGTCCGGCGCATCCTCGACGCCGACGGCGGCCACCCGGTCGGCTACAAGCTCGGGCTCACCTCGACGCCGATGCAGGAGATGCTCGGCGTCGACCAGCCCGACTACGCGCCGGTGCTCTCCTCGATGGTGTACCCCGACGGCCAGGACATCGACCTCTCCCGGTACATCGCCCCGAAGGTCGAGGCCGAGATCGCCCTCGTGCTCGACGCGCCCCTGCGCGGGCCGGGGGTCACGCCGATGCAGGCCTGGCGGGCGCTGGGCGGGGCCGTCGCGGCCATCGAGATGGTCGACTCGCGCATCGCCGACTGGCGGATCGGGCTCGTCGACACCATCGCCGACCTCGCCTCCTCCGGCGCGACGGTGCTCGGCACCCGCGTCGTCCCGCTCGACGGCTGGGAGCCGCGGCTCACCGGGATGGTGGTCTCCCGCAACGGCGCAACCGCCGACACCGGCGCCGGCGCGGCTGCCCTCGGCGACCCGGTCGCCGCGGTCGCCTGGCTCGCCAACACCCTCGCCCCCTACGACGTCACGCTCGAGGCCGGCTGGTTCGTCATGACCGGCGCCCTCCACCGCGCGTTCGAGGTCGCCCCGGGCGACGTCGTCCGGGCAGACTTCGACCGGCTGGGCACGGTCACCGCCCGCTTCACCACGTCCGTCTGAGAGGAGACCGGATGCGTTGCGCCATCGTCGGGTCCGGCAACATCGGCACCGACCTCATGGTCAAGCTGATGCGCGCTCCGGGGCTCGAGCTCGGGGCGGTCGTCGGGATCGACCCCGACTCCGAGGGCCTGCGCACCGCACGCGAGGCCGGGCTCGAGACGAGCCACGAGGGCGCCGACTGGCTGCTCGCCCACGCCGACGACTTCGACGTCGTCTTCGAGGCGACCTCGGCCTGGGTCATGCGCCGCAACGCCCCGCGCTACGAGGAGGCCGGGCTGCGCGTCGTGGACCTCACCCCGGCCAAGCTCGGCCCGCTCGTCGTGCCGCCGGTCAACGGGCACGAGCACCGGGGCGCGCAGAACGTCAACCTCATCACCTGCGGCGGGCAGGCGACGGTGCCGATGGTCGCCGCCGTCAACGCGGTCTGTCCGGTGCCGTACGCCGAGATCGTCTCGTCGGTGTCGTCGCGCTCGGCCGGCCCGGGCACCCGGCAGAACATCGACGAGTTCACGAAGACCACCTCGGACGCACTGGTCACGGTCGGCGGCGCGGCGCGCGGCAAGGCGATCATGGTGCTCAACCCGGCCGACCCGCCGATCCTCATGCGCAACACCGTGTTCTGCGCGCTCCCCGACGGCTACGACGAGGCGGCCGTCACCGCGTCGGTCACCGAGATGGTGGCCCGGGTCGCCGAGTACGTGCCCGGCTACCGGCTGAAGAACGAGCCGGTCTTCGAGCGCGAGCACTACCGCGCCCCCGGCGGCGACGTCGGCGCGCGGGTCGTCATCCTGCTCGAGGTCGAGGGCGCCGGCGACTGGTTCCCGCCCTACGCGGGCAACCTCGACATCATGACCGCCTCGGCCGTCCGGGTCGGCACGGCGATGGCCGAGCACAGGGCAGGAGCCCCCGCATGACCGACACCGCAGTCACCCCGGAGGCCCCGGAGGCCCCGGAGCGGGCCTTCCGGCTCACCGACTCCACGCTGCGCGACGGCTCGCACGCCGTCTACCACCAGTTCACCGCCGACCACGTGCGCAGCGTCGTCGGCGCCCTCGACCGCGCCGGCGTCCCCGTCATCGAGGTGAGCCACGGCGACGGGCTCGGCGGCTCGTCGTTCAACTACGGCTTCTCGCACACGCCGGACACCGACCTCGTGAGAATCGCCGTCGAGACGGCGCAGCGGGCACGGATCGCGTGCCTCTTCGTCCCCGGCATCGGGGTCAAGGACGACCTGCGCCAGGTCGCCGACATCGGCGCCAAGGTCGCCCGCATCGCCACGCACTGCACCGAGGCCGACATCGCCGAGCAGCACGTCGCGCTGGCCAAGGAGCTCGGGATGGAGGCCGTCGGCTTCCTCATGATGTCGCACATGATCCCGCCGGCCGAGCTCGTCGAGCAGGCCAAGCGGATGGAGTCCTACGGCGCCGACTGCGTCTACGTCGTCGACTCCGCGGGGGCGATGACGATGGACGGCTTCAAGGCCCGGGTGGGCGCCGTCAAGGCGGCCGTCGACGTCCAGGTCGGGGTGCACGCCCACAACAACCTCAGTCTCGCGGTGGCGAACTCGCTGGCCGCCCTCGGCGAGGGCGCCGACCAGATCGACGGCTGCACGACCGGCCTCGGCGCGGGGGCCGGCAACTGCCCGACCGAGGTGCTCGTCGCCACCTGCGACCGGAGCGGCATCGAGACCGGGGTCGACACCTTCACGATGATGGACGCCGCCCAGGACGTCGTCCGGCCGATCCACCCGCAGATGGGCGTCATCGACCGGGACGGGCTGACCCTCGGGTACGCCGGCGTCTACGGGTCCTTCCTCCTCCACGCGCGACGGGCGTCCGAGCGCTACGGCGTCGACGTGCGCGACATCCTCGTCGAGCTCGGCCGGCGCGGGATGGTCGGCGGCCAGGAGGACATGATCATCGACGTCGCGCTCCAGCTGAAGCGCGAGGGCGCGGTCGCGCGATGAGCGACGACAGCGACCTGCCCCGCCGGCTCGCCGACGCCATCGCCACGCGCACGGCGATCAGCCCGGACGCCGACGACCTGCCGGTCGAGCGCGCCTACGAGCTCCAGGACGAGCTGATCGGGTTGCTCGGGAAGCGTCCGGTCGCCGCGAAGCTCGGGCTGACCAGCGTCGCCAAGCAGCAGCAGATGAACGTCGCCGAGCCGGCGTACGGGTGGCTGCTCGAGGGGTCCCAGGTCGAGGTCGGCACCGAGCTGCCGTGTGGCGAGCTGATCCAGCCACGGTGCGAGCCCGAGATCGCCTTCCTCGTCGGCCGCGACCTCGAGGGGCCGGACGTGTCCGCCGCCGAGGTCCTCGCCGCCACGGATGCGGTGATGCCGGCGATCGACGTCCTCGACTCGCGCTACGCCGGCTACTCCTTCACCCTGCCGGCCGTCGTCGCGGACAACATCTCGTCGGCGCGCTTCGCCCTCGGCCGGCCGACGCCGGTCACCGGCCTCGACCTGCGCCTCCTCGGCTGCCTCCTCGAGGTCGACGGCCGGCTCGTCGCCACCGCCGCCGGGGCGGTCGTCATCTCCGGGGGCCTCACCCCGCCCGTCGACCTCCTCGACGGCACCACCG
>JACXUW010000432.1 GCA_014763705.1 Micrococcales bacterium
CCCCAGCCGTAGGCGCGGCGGGTGCCGCCGCGCCTACGGCTGGGGGCCGGGGTCGGTGGGGTGGCGCCGCTCGGCGTCGATGAGCTCGGTGAGCCAGCGGACCTCGCGCTCGGTCGTCTCCTCACCGTGCCGCTGGAGGGCGGCGGTGTAGGAGTCGAGGCGCTCGCGGTGGCGGACCGAGCGCTCGTGGAGGCGCTCGAGGTCACCCTCGAGGCGGGAGCGCCGGCCCTCGAGGATGCGCAGCCGCACCTCGCTCTCGGTGCGGGCGAAGAAGGCGAACCGGACGTCGAAGCCGTCGTCCTCGTAGGCGGAGGAGTCGGTGCGGGCGACGAGGTCGGCGAAGTGCTCCTTGCCGGCGGCGGTCAGCTCGTAGACCACGCGCGGGCGCTTGGCCGAGCGCGCGGCGTCGGCGGTCTCGGCGATGAGCCCGCGGCCGAGCAGTGACTTCAGGGCCGGGTAGAGCGTGCCGTAGGACAGCGCGCGGAACGGGCCGAGCGCCTCGTTGAGCCGGCGGCGCAGGTCGTAGCCGTGGGTCGGGCCCTCGTGGAGGAGGCCGAGGACGGCGAACTCGAGGAGCTGGGCGCGGCGGGTGACCACGGGGGCTCCTCTCGTCGGCGTCGGGGGACCGAGGTGACAAACTCGGACCTTGTCACCTTGACGCTAACACAGGGATATATCGACCCGATACATCAGTCGGGCGGCGGGGACCGGCGCGCAGCGGATGTGAGGATTCCCAGCCGGGGTCGTCATACTGGCCGGTGGGCGCGGCTTCAGGCCGCGTCGTTCCCTGCCGTCCATCCCTGGAAGCCCATGACTCAGCGCAGACCCCGCACCCGTGCCGAGGCCAAGCAGGCCCAGGCGTCCCGAGCCGCCGCTCCCGACAGCCGTCCACCCGGCCGTGGCGGGAAGGCCGGCGCCAAGCCCGGCGCGAAGGGCGCCGCGCCCCGCTCGCGCCGCCGGGTCTGGCTGCGTCGCGTCGCGTGGACCGCGCTCGGCGCCTTCGTCCTCGGGCTGGCCGGCTTCTTCGTGGCCTACGCGCTGACCGACGTGCCGCAGCCGAACGAGATGGTCACGGCGCAGGCGAGCATCGTCTACTACTCCGACGGCAAGACCGAGATGGCCCGGCTCTCCGACGAGGGCGGCAACCGCACCTCGGTCAAGCTGGCCGACATCTCGCCGAACATGCAGCACGCCATCCTCGCCGCCGAGGACCGCGACTTCTACCAGAACAGCGGCATCAGCCCGACCGGCATCGCCCGGGCCGTGTGGGTGGCCATCAAGGGCGGGCAGGCGACCCAGGGCGGGTCGACGATCACCCAGCAGTACGTGAAGAACTACTTCCTGACCCAGGACCGCACGCTGTCGCGCAAGGCCCGGGAGATCCTCATCTCCCTGAAGATCGACAAGCAGCAGTCCAAGGACCAGATCCTCGAGAACTACCTCAACACGATCTACTACGGCCGCGGCGCCTACGGCATCGAGACGGCGTCCCGGTCCTACTTCGGGGTCTCGGCCAAGGACCTCACCCCCGCCCAGGCGGCGTTGCTCGCGGCGGTCATCCGGGGCCCGTCGTTCTACGACCCGACCCTCGGCGACCAGCAGAAGGCCAACGCGGAGAAGCGGTCGGCGTACATCCTCGACGCGATGGTCGCCAAGAACTGGCTGACGCCCGCGGAGCGCCAGAAGGCGACCTTCCCGAAGGTGCTCGCCTACACCCCGCGCCGGCTCAGCGGACCGCTCGGGTACTCGGTCGACCTCATCAAGAAGGAGCTGATCGGCAAGTACAAGCTGACCGACGCCGACATCCAGCGTGGCGGGCTGAAGATCATCTCGACGATCGACAGGGCCCGCCAGCGGGCGGCCGTCGACGCCGTCCGCGCCGAGCGCCCCGACCAGGCCGACGTCCACGAGGGCCTGGTCTCGATCAAGCCCGGGGACGGCGCGGTCGTCGCGCTGTACGGCGGCTCCGACTACGCCAAGCGCGAGCTGAACAACGCGACGCAGGCGAAGATGCAGGCGGGCTCGACCTTCAAGATCTTCTCTCTCATCGCGGCGCTCCAGTCGGGCAAGGTGAGCACGCAGTCCCGCTTCCAGGGGTACAGCCCGCAGTACTTCCCGGAGTTCGCCGACAAGGGCGCCTCGAGCTCGAACGCGCGCCGCGGCCGGGTCGAGAACTTCGGCAACGAGCAGTTCGGCAACATCGACCTGCTCACCGCGACCGGCCACTCGGTCAACACCGTCTACGCCCAGCTGAACATCCTCGCCGACCCGAAGAACACGATGAAGGCCGCCCAGGACGCCGGCGTGCGCTCGAAGCTGGCGCCGAACATGTCCGACGTCCTCGGCACCGACTACGTCAGCGTCATGGACATGGCCACCGCCTACGCGACGATCGCCGCGCAGGGCGTGCGCGCCGAGCCCTACCTCGTCAAGCAGGTCGACTTCCCCGCCGGGGGCGCCGCGCCGATCAAGGTCAAGCCGAAGACCCAGCAGGTCTTCGACAAGGACCTGATGTCCGACGTCATCGACGCGATGCAGCAGCCGACGAAGAGCGGCGGCACGGCGAGCTACGTCGGGCAGAACCTCGGACGCCCCGCCGCCGGCAAGACCGGCACCTCGGAGAGCTTCCGCTCGGCGTGGTTCGACGGCTACGTCCCGCAGCTCGCGACCGCGGTCGGGCTCTACCGCGCCGACAAGAACGGCGGCGAGCTGCCGATGGAGAACCTGCCGAAGGCGGGCGACATCACCGGGGGCACGTACCCGACCCGCATCTGGACCGCCTACATGAAGGCCGCGCTCCAGGGGCTGTCGGTCGCGGCCTTCCCGGAGCCGGCGCACATCAACAAGGACGCGAACCCGCCGTCGCCGACGACGAGCGCCCCGCCGCCGACGACGAGCGCGCCGCCGAGCACCACGGCCCCGCCGCCGAGCACCACGGCCC
>JACXUW010000433.1 GCA_014763705.1 Micrococcales bacterium
GGCCGTGCGCCGGGTCGTCGAGCAGCGCGAGCGGGGCTCGGCCCGGGCAGCCGCCCCCGACGCCTCGTCCGCCCCGGCGCCGGTCGTCGAGGACGAGACCATCCCGGTCGAGCTCGGCGGCGTGACCCGCTTCATCACCCGCAGCCAGATCCGGTACGCGCAGGCCCACGGCGACTACGCCCGCCTGCACACCGACACCGGCAGCCACCTCGTCCGGGTGCCGCTCAGCGTCCTCGAGGAGAAGTGGGGCGACTTCGGGTTCGTCCGCATCCACCGGAGCACCCTCGTCGCGCTCCCCCACGTCAGCGAGGTGCGGATGGACCACGGCCGCTGCTCGGTCCTCGTCGGGCAGGTCGAGCTCCAGGTGAGCCGCCGGCACACCAAGGAGCTGCGCGACACCCTCCTGCGGCGCCCCCTCGCCGAGCGCCGGCCCGGCGGCTGAGCCGGTGAGCACGCCGCCGGAGCGGGTCCGGGTCACCAGCTCGCGCCGCGGCGCCGCCCCACTGCGCGCCCGCCCGGCCGCACGCGACATCGACGAGCAGACCGAGCTCGGCGACGTCTACCTCGACGGGCTGATGCGCGCCCAGCTGCGGCTGTCGGTCGCCATCCTCGCCCTCACCGTGGCCGGGCTCGCGGCCCTGCCGGCCGTCCTCCTGCTCGTGCCGGCGACCCGCGGCGTCACCGTGGCCGGCATCCCGTTCGCCTGGCTCGTCCTCGGCGTCGCCGTCTACCCGGCGGCGTGGGTCCTCGCCCGCTGGTACACCCGGCAGAGCGAGCGGATCGAGGCCGACTTCACCGAGGTCGTCGAGGAGCCGTGAACCACCCGCTCTCGCTCGTCGCGGTCGTGCTCGTCTGCCTGACGACGCTCGCCGTCGGCGGCCTCGGGCTGCGCCTCTCGCGCCGGACGAGCGACTTCTACGTCGCCGGGCGCACGGTCTCCCCGCGCCTCAACGCCTCGGCCATCGGCGGCGAGTACCTCTCCGCGGCGAGCTTCCTCGGCGTCGCGGGGCTCGTCTACGGCGGCGGCGTCGACCTGCTCTGGCTGCCGGTGGGCTACACGCTCGGCTACCTCGTCCTGCTCGTCATGGTCGCCGCCCCGATGCGCCGCTCGGGCGCGTACACGCTGCCCGACTTCGCCGAGGCCCGGCTCGGGTCCAAGGCCATCCGCCGGGTGTCGTCGGTCCTCGTCGTGGCCATCGGCTGGCTGTACCTCCTGCCGCAGTTCCAGGGCGCCAGCCTCACCCTGACCCTCGTCACCGGCGCCGACTCGTGGGTCGGCGGCCTCGTCGTCATGGTCGTCATCGCCGCGGCCGTCGGCGCCGGCGGGATGCGTTCGATCACCTTCGTCCAGGCCGTGCAGTACTGGGTCAAGCTGACCGCCCTCGCGGTGCCCGCGTTCGTCCTGCTCCTCCTGTGGTTCCGCGACGGCCACCCGGCGCCGGTCGTCCCCCCGGAGTGGAGCATCCCGCTCACGCCGACCGGCCCGGACGACCACCCCGTCTACCGCACGGCCTCGACCGTGCTCGCCCTGTGCCTCGGCACGATGGGGCTGCCGCACGTCCTCGTCCGCTACTACACCAACCCGGACGGCACCGGCGCCCGGCGCACCACCGTCACGGTCATCGCCCTCCTCGGGACCTTCTACCTCCTGCCGCCGGTCTACGGCGCCCTCGGCCGGGTCGCCTTCCCCGAGCTGCCGGCCGGGGTGCGCCCGGACTCCGTCGTGCTGCGGCTGCCCGGCGAGCTGGTCGGCGGGCTCGGTGGGGACGTCCTCACCGCGATGCTCGCCGGCGGCGCGTTCGCGGCGTTCCTCTCGACCGCGTCCGGCCTCGCGATGTCGGTGACCGGGGTCCTCGACCAGGAGCTGCTGCGCCCCCGGCTCGCCCGCTTCACCGGCGGGGACGCGCCCGGCGTGCGCGGCTTCCGGTTCGCCGCCGTCGCGGCCGTCGTCATCCCGTACGTGCTGAGCCGGGTCACCCAGCCGCTCGGGGTCGCGACGACGGTCGGGCTCGCGTTCGCCGTCGCCGCCGCCACCTTCGCCCCGCTCATCATGCTCGGGGTGTGGTGGCGGCGGCTCTCGACCACCGGCGCGATGGCCGGCCTCGTCGTCGGCGGGGCCTCGACGTTGTTCGCCCTCGGGACCACGATCTCGAGCCGTACCTTCGACGGCTGGCCCGCGGCCCTGCTCGCCAACCCGGCGCTGTGGGCCGTGCCGCTCGCCGGCGTCACCGCGGTGCTCGTCTCGCTCGCCACGCCGGGCCGGGTGCCCGCCTCGACGACGCGCGTCCTCGTCCGGCTGCACACCCCGGAGCGGGTCCGGTTGGCGCGCAGCCGGGTCCGCGACTGACGAGGCCGACGAGGCCGACGAGGCCGACGAGGCCGACGAGGCCGGTTACCCGCTGGTGAGCACCGCGAGCCGCTGGGTGGCCCGGGTCATCGCGACGTACCGGTCGACCGCGCCCGCCACCCCCTCGCCGAGGCGCTCCGGGTCGACGAGGACGACGAGGTCGAACTCGAGCCCCTTGGCGGTGAGCGGCGTCAGCGACCGGACCCGCGGCCGGCCTGCGAACGTCGGGTCCCCGATGACGACACCGGTGCCCTCGGGGTGCTGCGCGGCCCACGCGTCGAGGACGTCGTCGAGCTCGGCGACCCCGCCGTGGTGGACGGGGACGCCGGAACGCCGCACGGAGGTCGGCACGTTGGCGTCGGGCAGCGCCGCGAGGATGACCGGCGCGGCCTCCTCCATCACCTCCTCCGGGGTGCGGTAGTTGACCGTGAGGGAGGCGGTCCGGACCTCGCGCAGGCCGACCCGCCGCAGGCGCTCCTCCCACGGCTCGGCGAAGCCGTGCCGCGCCTGAGCCCGGTCGCCGACCACGGTGATGCTCCGGGACGGCGTGCGCTGCAGCAGCATCTGCCACTCGGCGTCGGTCAGCTCCTGGGC
>JACXUW010000434.1 GCA_014763705.1 Micrococcales bacterium
CCGCTCGACCCGGTGCCCTGGCTGAAGGACCACGGCCTCTGGTGAGCAGCCCCGCCCCGTCACGACCCCGGCATCCCCGCCGGGGTCGACGTGTGTCCGGGGGCGGGGCGGCTCAGCGGCCGTCGCGCGCGCTCAGAGCTTCTCGAGCGGCGCGAACCGCAGGACGAACCGCTTGACCCCGAGCTCGCCGCCGAAGTCGACCTCGGCCTGGGTCTTGTCACCCTCTCCGAGGGTGCGGACCACCGACCCGAGCCCGTAGGTGTCGTGCGTGACCTTGTCGCCCGGGGAGAGCGCGATGAGCGGCCGGTTGCCGGGCGACCGGACACCGGGCCGTGCGGCGAGCGTCGCGACCGCGGGCCGCTGGTCGCGCCGGCCCACCGCGGCGGCCCCGGAGAGCTCACGCTCCCACTCGACCAGCTCGCCGGGGATCTCGTCGAGGAAGCGCGACGGTGGGTTGTACTGCGGTGCGCCCCAGGCCGACCGGACGGCGGCCCGCGAGAGGTGGAGCCGCTCCCGGGCGCGGGTGATGCCGACGTAGGCGAGGCGGCGCTCCTCCTCGAGCTCCTTGGCGTCGCCGAGGCTGCGCAGGTGCGGGAAGGTGCCGTCCTCCATCCCGGTGAGGAACACGACCGGGAACTCGAGGCCCTTGGCGGTGTGCAGGGTCATCAGCGTGACGACCCCCTGCTCCTCGGCCTCGGCGTTCTCGGGGATCTCGTCGGCGTCGGCGACGAGCGAGACCTGCTCGAGGAAGTCCTCGAGGCTGACCACCTCACCGGTCTCGCGGCGCGCGTCGTCGAACTCGCGAGCGACGGCGACGAGCTCGGCGAGGTTCTCGACGCGGGTCTCGTCCTGGGGGTCGCGGCTGTCGCGCAGCTCGGCGAGGTAGCCGGTGCGCTCGAGGATCGCCTCGAGGAGGTCGGAGACCCCGGCGTCCTCGTCGTCGCGGACCCGGCCGAGGTCCTCGAGGATCTCGGTGAACCCGCGGATGGCCGCGACCGACCGGGTGGCGATGCCCGGGGCGTCCTCGGCCCGCCCCAGGGCAGCGACGAACGGGATGCGCTCGCGCTCGGCGAGGGCCGCGACGCACGCCTCCGCGCGGTCGCCGATGCCGCGCTTGGGCACGTTGAGCACCCGGCGCAGGTTGACCGTGTCGGTGGGGTTGGAGAGCACCCGCAGGTAGGCCAGGGCGTCCTTGACCTCGCGGCGCTCGTAGAACCGGGTACCGCCGACCACCTTGTACGGCAACCCGACCCGGACGAAGACCTCCTCGAGGGCCCGGCTCTGCGCGTTGGTGCGGTAGAAGACCGCGACGTCCCCCGGTCGCACCCCGTGGTCGTCGCCGAGCCGGTCGATGGAGCGCGCGACGAACGAGGCCTCGTCGTGCTCGTTGTCGGCGACGTAGCCGATGATCCGGGCGCCGTCGCCGCTGTCGGTCCAGAGGTTCTTCGGCCGCCGGCCCTCGTTGCGCGCGATGACGGCGTTCGCGGCCCGCAGGATGGTCTGGGTCGAGCGGTAGTTCTGCTCGAGGAGGATCGTGCGCGCCTGCGGGTAGTCCTCCTCGAACTCCTCGATGTTGCGGATCGTCGCGCCACGGAAGGCGTAGATCGACTGGTCGGCGTCGCCGACGACGACGAGCTCGCTCGGCTCGACGCCGTGCGCCCCGAGGCCAACCCGGCCTTCGGCCGTGCCGCCCTCGTGGGCCCGCCCCCGGGTCGCCTCGGAGCCGACGAGCTCCTTGACCAGCTGGTACTGCGCGTGGTTGGTGTCCTGGTACTCGTCGACCATGACGTGCCGGAACCGCCGCCGGTAGTGCTCGGCGACGTCCGGGAAGACCTGGAACATGTGCACGGTCGTCATGATGAGGTCGTCGAAGTCCATGGCGTTCGCAGCACGCAGCCGGCGCTGGTACTCGGTGTAGGCCTCGGCGAGCACCTGCTCCTGGTGGGTGCCCTCCTGGGAGACCCGCCGCGTGAACGTCTCCTCGTCGACGAGCTCGTTCTTGAGGTTGGACACCTGGTGCGAGAACGCCCGCGGGTTGTAGCGCTTGGGGTCGAGGTCCATGTCGCGCAGCACCATCGACATGAGCCGCTGGCTGTCGGCCGCGTCGTAGATGGAGAACTGCGAGCGCAGGCCGACCTTGTCGGCCTCGCGGCGCAGGATGCGCACGCAGGCGCTGTGGAAGGTCATCACCCACATCGCCTTGGCGCGCGGGCCGACGAGCGCCGCGACCCGCTCGCGCATCTCCGCGGCGGCCTTGTTGGTGAACGTCACCGCCAGGATCGAGTACAGCGAGGCGCGCTCGACCTGGTTCAGCCAGGCGATGCGGTGCACCAGCACCCGGGTCTTGCCCGAGCCGGCGCCGGCAAGGACCAGTTGGCGTCCCAGGGGCGCGGCTACGGCCTGGCGCTGGGCATCGTTGAGGGAGTTGAGCAGGTGGGAGATATCGTCGTGCATCACGGCATTCTATGGGAAATGCCCGCGCCGCGCTCGCCTGCCGGCCCGCCGGGCGGCACGGCAGGCACGCCGGGACCTGCCGTCGGTCGGAGCGCGCTCCAGCGAAGGCAGGAACCGGCCGATCAAGAGGGTATGACTCTCGCTATCAACGTGCCATTATCGGCGAGCAATCGCACCTCGACCGCTTCGGACAAGTAGTACAAGAACAACCGATGACCGATTCCGCTCGCGCCGCCTACAAGGCTTCTCGACTGCCTGCCAGCCCCGAACGCACGGAGGCGGAGCCGGGCAGTCACGATGTCGAGCGCGTTCGTCTGCTCTACCGCGGCTCGCGCATTCCCAATCTGCTGCTGTTGCTGACCAGCCTGGCCTGCGTGCTGCTGCTCTGGCCGGACGCCGGCACCGGCCGGCTCGGCGTCTGGGCGCTATGGATGGTCAGCCTCGCCCTGGTCTGGCTACAGCAGGCCTCGGCCTTCGACCAGGCAGG
>JACXUW010000435.1 GCA_014763705.1 Micrococcales bacterium
CGCCGGTGAGCACGGTGAGCCCCGGGTGGAGGGGCAGCACGGCCTCGTCGATGACGCCGAGGTCGCGGATGCGGATCTCCTCGATCACGACCCGGCGCCCTCCGCGGCGGCGCGCTGGCGGGCCGCGCCCCGCCATCCGTGGACGGGCAGGTCGAACTTGCCGACCAGCCGGTCGGTGAAGACGTCGGCGCTGAGCCGCGCGAGCCGGACCGGGAGGTCGGAGCGCTCGACCTCGACCTGGGCGCCCGGCGGGAGGGTGGTGGCGCGGCGGCCGTCGCACCACACGACGGCGGACGCGTCGGAGCCGGCGACCAGCTGCACCGCGAGGTGGGACTGCGGCCCGACGACGACCGGCCGGGAGAAGAGGGCGTGGGCGCTGATGGGGACGAGGAGGAGCGCCTCGACGTCCGGCCAGACGACGGGCCCACCGGCGGAGAACGCGTAGGCCGTGGAGCCGGTGGGCGTCGCCATGACGATGCCGTCGCAGCCCCACGTCGACAGCGGCCGGCCGTCGATCTCGACGGTGAGCTCGAGCATCCGCTCACGGGCGGCCTTCTCGACGCTCACCTCGTTGAGGGCCCACGAGGAGAAGACCGTGTCGCCGTTGCGGCGGGCCCGCACGTCGAGGGTCATCCGCTCCTCGACCGTGTAGTCGCGGGCGCAGATGCGCTCGACGGTGGCGTCGAGGTCCTCGCGCTCGGCCTCGGCGAGGAAGCCGACGTGGCCCAGGTTGACCCCGAGCAGCGGTGCGCCGGAGCCGCGGGAGATCTCCGCACCGCGCAGGATGGTCCCGTCACCACCGAGGACGCACACGAGCTCGCAGCCGATGTCGTGGTCGTGCTCGGCGATCGCGCCGACGCCCTCGACCGCGGCCAGCGGCGTGCCGACGAGGTCGGACTCGGGGGCGCACACCCCGATGCCCGCGGACAGCAGGCGGGTCGCGACGCCCGCCGCGAGCTCCTGGGCGTCGGGCCGGGACGCGTGCGTCACGAGCAGGACGCGGCGGGACGGTGTGCTCATCGTGCTCCTCCCGGGGTCGCGTGGGTCACCTCGCGCACGAGGGCGCCGGCCTGCTGTGCGTTCATTGTGTCGGACGGGTCCGACCGCGCCCACAGGAGGTACTCCGCGTTGCCGGTGCTGCCGGCGATGGGGCTGGCCGCGACGCCGTGGGTGTGCAGCCCGACGCCGAGGAACGCGCCGAGCACCGCCTCCACGGCCGTGGCCCGGTCCTCGGCCGAGGTGACCAGGCCGCCTCGGCCCAGCCTCGCCCGGCCCACCTCGAACTGCGGCTTGACGAGGACGACGAGGTCGCCGCCCGGGGCGAGCAGGCCGGCCAGCTCGGTGGCCACGAGGGTCAGCGAGATGAAGGACAGGTCGGCGACGACGAGGTCCGCCGGCCCCCCGACGTCGGCGGCCGCGAGCCCGCGGATGCTCGTGCCCGCGCGGTCCTCGACCCGCGGGTCGGCCGCGAGGGCGGGCACGAGCTGGTCGTGCCCCACGTCGACGGCGACGACGTGGGCCGCGCCGTGCGCGAGGAGGACCTCGGTGAACCCACCGGTCGACGCGCCGACGTCGATGCACCGCCGCCCCTCGACGGCAAGGCCCTGTGGTCCCCACGTCGTGAGGGCGGCGAGGAGCTTGTGCGCGGCCCGGCCGACCCACCGTGGTGCGGCCGCGTCCACCTCGAGCGGTGTGTCCGGCCCGACGGGCTGGGCCGGCTTGCCGGCCGTCTTCCCGCCGACCCGCACGTGACCCCCGGCGACGAGGTCACGCGCCTCCCCCCGCGAGCGGGCCAGGCCGCGCCGGACCAGCTCGGTGTCGAGCCGTCCGATGTCAGCCGCCCAGGTCGCCGAGCCGGGAGCGCAGCGTGCGCTGCACCTCCTCGCCGGCCGCGAGCTGGCCGTCGAGGTCGTCCGTCGGCACCGCGGCGAGGTCGCCGAGCGCCGAGTCGATGACGATGTCGCCGGTCTCCGGGAGCGCGGCGGCCTCGTC
This sequence comes from Micrococcales bacterium, assembly GCA_014763705.1. GTDB lineage: Bacteria > Actinomycetota > Actinomycetes > Actinomycetales > Dermatophilaceae > Phycicoccus. Next base: position 1,993 of record JACXUW010000435.1, read on the forward strand.
GGGGACGGTGTCGGTGGGGTCGAGGTGCGCGTCGCTCACGTCGTCTTCTTCGCGGGGGTCTTCTTCGCCGCAGCCTTCTTGGCCGTCGTCTTCTTCGCGGGGGTCTTCTTCGCGGTCGTCTTCTGCGCCGTCGTCTTCTTCGCCGTCGTCTTCTCGGCCGTCGCCTTCTTCGCCGCAACCTTCTTTGCCGTCGCCTTCTTCGCCGGGGCCGTCTTCGCCGGGGCCGTCTTCGCCGGGGCCTTCTTCGCCGGGGCCTTCTTCGCGGGTGTCGGGCGGGTCGGCGTGGCGGGGGTCAGGACCGGCGGCGGCGCGAGCACGGGCTCCGCGGTCTCGACGAGACCGGCCCCCGGGACGCGGTCTGCGCGCAGCCCCGCCGAGCGGGCGAGCTCGTCGACACGGGCGGCCAGCCCGGCGACGCTCGCACCGAGCGACTGGACCTCAGTGAGCATCCGGCCGACGTCGACCCGCTCGAGGGCGGACTCGACCTCGCGCTGCACGAGCCCGGCCACCTGGGCCCGGTTCTGCTCGGCCGCCTTGAGGAGGTCGCCGGCCAGCTTCTCGGCCTGCTTAGAGACCTTGGCGGCCGACCCGGAGGACCCGGCGAGGGTGAGGATCTCCTGGGCCGCCTCGACGGCACGGGCGCGCGTCATCTCCCCGAGCCCGGACGCGAGCTCGACGTACGCACGGATCGAACGCTTGGCCATGGGGACCTCCTCGTCGGGCGGCCGGGGAGGCCGCGTCGGGTCCACGCTACCGGTCGGTCATCCGTGCGAGCAGCCGCCGGGCCTGCTCAGCGGCCTCCGAACGTCCGTCCTCGTCCCCGCCATCCAGGGCGGCGTGCGCCCGCCCGACCGCCTCGACCAGCTCCTCGAGCGAGGGCTCACCGACCGCCGGGTCGGTGCCCAGCCAACGCAGGTCGGGGGCGACGAAGGTGGGGCGTCGGG
>JACXUW010000436.1 GCA_014763705.1 Micrococcales bacterium
ATCGTGCACCGTCGCAAGACCGAGCTCGTCGTGGCCATGGCCGCTGCCGGCGACATCCCGCTGCGTCCCGGGGTGGCGACGCTCGTCGCCGCGCTGGTCGACGCGCAGGTGGACCTGCACGTCGCGACGACCGGGACCCGGGACTGGGTGGAGCCGCTGCTCGGGCACCACTTCCCCCACGGCACCTTCGACGTCGTGGTGACGGGTACGGACGTCCCCGAGCTCAAGCCCCATCCGGCCGTGTACCTCTCGGTCCTGGCCCGGGCCGGACTCTCGGTCGAGCGCACCCTCGCGGTGGAGGACTCCCGCAACGGCCTGCACGCCGCGCACGCCGCGGGTCTGCGCTGCGTCGTCACGCCCGGTCGCTACACCGACCCGGCCGACGTCGCCGACGCGGACCTTCTCGTCCCGGACGCCACCCAGCTCGACGTGCAGTCGCTGGTGCGGGTCCTCGCCCTGCCTGCACCGAGCGCCCGATGAGCTTCGGCGACGTCCGTGCCCTGCTCTGTGACCTCGACGGCGTGGTGCATCGAGGCGGTGAACCCGTGCCCGGAGCCGTCGACGCCCTTCGCCGGGTCGGGACCCCGGTCCGGTACCTCACGAACAACGCCTCTCGTGGCCCTGACCACGTCGCCGGGCTCCTGACCGGGTTCGGCGTGACCTGTCGGGCGAGCAGCGTCATCACGAGCGCTCACGCCGCAGCCGCCGAGGTGGCTCGCCGCTCCACGGGTGATGGGCTCGTCCTCGTCGTGGGAGCTCCGGCCCTCGAGCGCGCCATGACCGCTGCCGGGCTGCGCGTCGCACCGCCGGACACGGCACCGGCCGAGGTCTCGGTCGTGGTCCAGGGATGGGGACCGCAGGTGTGCGCGGCCGACCTCGCGGCGGCGGCATCCGCCATCCACCTCGGCGCAGCCTGGGTGGCCACCAACCGCGACCTCACCCTGCCCGCGCAGCACGGCTTGATCCCCGGGAACGGCGCGCTGGTGGCCGCCGTCGCCACCGCTGTCGGGCATGAGCCAGACGTCGCGGTGGGCAAACCGGAACGCGCTCTCTACGACCTCGCCGTCACCGATCTCGGGCTCGCACCCGAGGAGTGCCTGGCCGTCGGCGACCGGCTCGACACCGACATCCTGGGCGCTCGGCGAGCCGGCATCCGGTCCGTCGTGGTCCTCTCCGGGATCGTCGACCTCGCGGCCGTGCTCGACGCGCCCCCTGGTCTCCGTCCCGACGCCGTCGTCCCGCACCTGGGCTGGGTGCCGGGGCTGATCGACGGTCTCGCCGAGGCCTGGGAGTTGACGGAGTCGGTCGCACTGGTCCACGCCCTCCGGGAGGCCGGGCAGGATGACATCGAAGCCGTCCGGGCCGCCACCGCCCGGTGCACTCCCCCTTCCAGCGACTGGGATGCCGTGCCCTCGTCCGTGCCCGACACCGGCGCCCTTCCCTGGAGGTGACACGACTCGCCTCCACCTGCCTGCCGTCCGACCCGCCGAGCACCTCGAGGGCGGATCGAGCTGCCCACTCCGCCTCTGAGGACCCGGGTGAACGACAATGGGGTCTCCCGGACCTGGAAGGAGACCTCGTGACGAGCTTCGCTCCCACCGTCGCCCAGCTGTTGACGGTGGACGGCCCCCCGGGGCTGTTGCCGGCCCGCCAGCAGATGGCGCTCTCCCTGGGGTGGCACATCGTCCTGGCCTGCTTCGGGGTGGCCTTCCCGGCGATGATCTACGTCGTCCACCGCCGAGGCGTGGTCCGCGGGGACGCCGTCGCCCTCGGGCTGGCGCGCCGGTGGGCGAAGGTCTCGGCGGTCCTCTTCGGCATCGGCGCGGTCTCCGGCACCGTCCTCAGCTTCGAGATGGGCCTGCTCTGGCCGGGGCTGATGGGCCGCTTCGGCGACGTCCTGGGCCTGCCCTTCGCGTTCGAGGGGCTCTCGTTCTTCGTTGAGGCCATCTTCCTCGGCATCTACCTCTACGGGTGGGACCGGATGCCGCCTCGTCGCCACCTCGCCATGCTCATCCCGATGGCAGGCGCGGGCGTCGTCGGGACCTTCTGCGTGGTCTCGGTCAACGCGTGGATGAACAACCCGACCGGTTTCCGGATCGTTGACGGCCGGGTCACCGACGTGAACCCCTGGCGGGCCATGTTCAACGACGGTGTCTGGCTCCAGTTCGCCCACATGTGGGTCGGCGCGTTCATGCTCGTGGGCTTCGTCGTCTCCGGCGTGTACGCCGCCGGCCTGCTCAAGGGACGCCGGGACGCCCACCACCGGCTCGGGTTCCGGGTCCCGTTCCTCTTCGCCACGGTCGCCGCCCTCGCCCAACCCCTCATCGGGCACGTCCTCGGCCTCCGGGTCGGCGACACCCAGCCCTCCAAGCTCGCCGCCTTCGAGCTCGCCACCACCACCGAGCAACCGGCGCCCCTCCGCCTCGGGGGCATCCTCGTCGACGGAGACGTGCAGTGGGCGCTGTCCATTCCCAAGATCGGGTCCCTCATCGCCCGCAACTCCTTCGACAAGCCCGTCGTCGGGCTCGACACCTTCGCGCCGCAGGACCTCCCACCCGTCAACATCACCCACATCGCCTTCCAGTCGATGGTCGGCATCGGCACCCTCCTCGCCGGCGTCGTCGTCGTGTACTGGCTGGCCCGCTGGCGCGGCTACGAGCTCCGGGACAACCCTTGGTTCCTCCGCTTCGCCGTGGTCGCCGGGCCGCTGGCGGTGGTGGCCCTCGAAGCCGGCTGGGTCGCCACCGAGGTCGGCCGCCAACCCTGGACGGTGTGGCAGGTGCTGCGGACCACCGACGCGGCCAGCACCAGCACCGGCCTCTGGTGGAGCTACGCCGGGGCGAGCATCGTCTACGTCGCCATGACCGTCGGCGCCTTCGTCGTGCTCCGGTCGATGGCCCGCCGGTGGCGCGCCGGTGAGAC